>DCDB01000358.1 GCA_002316215.1 Lachnospiraceae bacterium UBA1066
GCAACATAACAGACATTATGTTATACGGCCCGGGAAGGGATGAGTGACGGACAATAACAGTGATACAGAAGCTGATTGTTTCAGGCTTTACACCGCAATTTATTATGTTTACAACGAGAGGGGAAAATTTATTTACCGGAATGATATACTGTTTCCGGATAGTGAAAGAAAAGCTCTATTTTGTTTTTACAAAGGGAAGGATATTTGTTTATGGAAGGGCTCCTTTATAAAGAACCAGCCTGGATCAGCCATATTATTTCCAGGAACGATAATCAATTGTTCGGATTGTATATTTCAGAAAGACGGGTTGCTCTGCTCAGCGATGGGCTCAGAAAGGTGCTGAATACAGAAGGCTTTCTATTTGAAAATGCCCCTCAGTCCTTTATTGAAAAAAAGATTATTTGCGAAAATTCCATAAACGCTTATTTGACAATGCTGCGTGATATTTCAGGCGATGCAGGGAGCGGATATGCCGTACTTAAGGTCTGCGGTGAGCAAATGAAGCATTCTGCAGAACTCTTAATCCGCTGGGGAAAAATATATGATGCCGGAAGGAATGTGGCATATGTTGCCTTGTTTGCGGAAAAGCTGGCAAAAGTAAAACACGTATTTAAGAATGAGGAAATGCATAAGGAACTGCTTGAAATGCGAAGCGAGCTGGCGCGGCAGGAGGAATATCTGAAACAGTCTGAAGAATATCAGAAGGAGCTTCGAAGATACCGTCATGACCGGAAGAATAACCTGATTGCTGTCCGGGGGATGCTGATGGAAGGTGATCTGGAAGGAGCAATAAAATATCTGGACAATATCTCAACAATCCTAAATGAAATTTCGAATGTCATTAATACCGGAAATCCGGGGATTGATGCCATACTCTCTGAAAAGATCCAGGAAGCTAAGAATGACGGCATTGAGATTCGGCAGGTGATCGGCCTTTCGAAAAATGTTCCGATAAATATCAAGGATCTGTGTCTCGCGATCGGAAGCTGTTTTGACAATGCCATTGAAGCCTGCGGAAAGGCAAAAGAACGGTATCCGCATCCTTTGATATCTTTTGAGCTTATTGAGAAGAGAGGCGTCATAACCTTCCGTATGGCCAATACTTCTGTTACGCCTGTGATCATTGGCAAAGACGGTATTGCCACAACAAAAAAGGACATCCTAAATCATGGATTCGGGCTCAAGAATGTCCGGACAATTGTAAAAAAGTATAACGGCTATATGGAAGCCTGTCCGGATGAAGGTGTTTTCCATTTGGCATTTTCACTGTTTACGGATCAAACCTGACGGATTCACAACATTAAAATTGCTATTTGCAACATTGCGGGCCGGCAGCGGACGCATGACCGTATAATATGATGCAGACGTTAAAAGTAAAAAAACTTACATGCTTGCAGAAAAGTTTTTTGACCGTGGACGTGAAGGCGCTAAAGACCCGAAAGTTACCTGTCTGATGGGAAAACATTTTGATCCTGAAGGCATAAAAGAGTGCCGGCTGGTATTTTGGGCACATACACCATAGTATGCCGGAATGGCAGCTGAATCCGAAAAAGGTGAAGGGTTATGATAAAGATAGCGATTTGCGATGACAACCCGATCGTGGTTGAATATTACAAAGCGTTGATACTTGACAGTGCGAAGGAAAATGATGTAGATGTAAAAATTACGGAATTTATCAGCGGAGAGCAGCTGCTTTTTATTCTTTCTGATCATCCGAATGAAGTTGACGTCATTTACCTTGATATTCTCATGGGTAAAATGAACGGAATCGAGACAGCCCGCCGTCTTCGCGAACTGGGCTGTTTTGCCCAGATAATCTTTTTGACCACGAGCGATGAATATGTTTTTGAGGCTTTTGAGGTTGAACCGTTCTATTATATTGTAAAAGACGAAATGTCGAATGGAAGATTCAAGGAGATATTCCGCAAGGTAAAGGACACGGTCAGGCTCAAAGAAGAGGACTTTATTTCAGTCACAAATAATGGCATGAAAGAAAAGCTGAAGCTTGACAGTATTCTGTATTTTGAGGTGCAGAACAGGATTGTTACTATTCATTTAAAGGACGGGACAGTTGATTTTTATTCAAGAATGGAGGAAATTGAAGAGCAGCTTGCCGAGAGGGGCTTCGTACGTATCCACCGTTCCTATTTGGTGAACTGCTATTATATTGTAAAGCTTTCACGCAACAGCCTGAATCTTTCTGACGGTACGTGCCTGCCGGTCAGTGAGAAGTATACACAAATGGTTCAGCAGCAGTTTTCAAAATATCTTCTGAAACTGTAGGAGGTTTGGGATGGAAGACAGACAGTTGAGCGGAGAGTTTAAATGGAGCATGCTTGGAGATCTGAATCTTGGCAGAGAACATTTAGGTGCTGAAATGCCGGTACTTGTTTATCGTCTTTTTCAGTATACTATGCGGGCCGTTCTTGCCCGGGAGTACGGGACGGAAGAAATGATTCGCCTTTTCCGGAAAAGCGGTGAGCTTGCCGGGGAGGAGTTTGCAGAAAATATACTTGATCTTACACTCAGCCGGGAGGCTTTTTTTGCGGAATTGCAGGAAAAGCTGAAAGAACTTCAAATCGGAATTCTGCGTTTTGAGGAATTTGATGAAGAAAACGGGCATGCCGTCCTTACGGTCGGTGAAGACCTGGACTGCTCGGGTCTGCCGGTCAGCGGCGAATGTGTCTGTAATTATGATGAAGGTTTTATTTCAGGAATCCTTGGAAAATATTTTAAAAGGCCCTATGAGGCAGTAGAAGTTGACTGCTGGGCCAGGGGAGACCGTGTATGCAGGTTTGAGGCAAATAAAAGATAAGATATTATAAGGATATCCCCATGCACGAAGATATTGAGAAGCCACAGCAAGACAAAGAGAGTGACAACCCGCAAAAAGAGGTACCTATTCATAAGGACGTTGAGAAGCCACAGCAAGACAAAGAGAGTGACAATCCGCAAAAAGAGGTACCCGTACACGAGGAGATTGAGAAATTAACGAGAATGGTCCGTCAGGCGACAGAGGATATTTCGCAGGGCGGATTCAGTTCAGAAGGGTTTTCTCCGGAATATAAAGAGCTCGCTCTTGCTATTGTGGAATGTCTTAAAAATGCTAAAGAAATTTATGACTTTGAGTCAGCCCTGGCGGATGGCAATCTTTCCGGACCTGTTCCTGGCCGGCATAATTATTTTGCCGGTCCGATAAAAGACCTCTATTATAAGCTGAGGCATCTTGTATGGCAGGCGAAGGAGGTCGCGAAGGGTGACTACAGCCAGAAGGTAGATTTCCTTGGAAGTTTTTCGGACTCTTTCAATTATATGATTCAGGAACTGGATAAGAGAGAAGAGCAGATAAAGCAGCAGGCAGATGAAAAGGTTCGGATGGCTGAGATCCAGAACAGGCGTCTGAAGAAGGAGATGGAGATCCAGATGCTGCATTATCGTACTTATCAGGACTATGTCAACAGCTTTGTCAGGTTCCGTGAGCAGTACAAGCTTATGATGGGAGAGGTATTTGATCTTTTCCAGGAAAAAAAATATGACGAGGGCAGGCTCCTGATTGCAAAAATCAATGACAGGATGGCATCGGAAGTCATTATCCGAAAAGAGTATTCCAATAATGTTTTTATGGATGCGGCCATGACGGAAATTGCAAATGCATGCAGGGAAAGGCAGATTGAATTCGGCGGAACCGTTTACTTCCCGCCCGAATTTATGGATCACGCAGATGCTGTCCTTGAATATATTGTTGATTTTTCTGAGCTGATTTATTCCATCATGGACATGAGCTTCTGCTCAGGAAAGAAAATCATAATTTTCGGTAAGAAGAAAAATGCATGGTTTTCTGCCGGAGCCAGATATACTGCGGATGAAGGAGAGTTTCCGCACGAACTTGATGTTTTTATTCCGGAAGAAACGATGATGATCCTTCATCGGATAAAGAAAATGGCAGATAAATCCGGAAATATTCTCAATGTGGCATATCAGCCGGAAAAACGCAGTTTTGATATTGCCCTTCATATCAATTCAGCCAGATGAGCAATTTCTTCCTGCAGGTATCCTGCCTGCAGGAATTTTTTTACTTTGGACGCTTGTGTCAAAATTATGTTTTTAATATGCGGAGACTGTCAGAGCATTCTTTGAAGATGCTGACAAGGTCAGGATCAAGGCTTTTGCCCGCAAGCCGGATCAGTTCTTTCATTGCGGTATTATTACTGCGGGGCTGCCTGCTGCAGATAAGATCATATTGTTCTGCAATTGCGCAGGCACGTCCCCAGAACGGGATGTCTGTGCCGGAAAGGCCTTTTGGACAGCCGCTTCCATCCCATTTTTCACAGTGATTTTCGATTGTGTCAAGAAGTCCTATCGCGTAGTACCCGTTTGAATTCCATGAGCCCTTGAATATTGGCAGAATAAGCTTTCGGGCAGCTGAAATCCCTGAAGACCCTTCGGAGATTTTCAGGCTGTCTCCTAAGTGATGATAAAAACCAAATTCACGGGCGCAATGTATGATATGCATGCTGCCGGACGAAGCTTCCTTCGAAAGATATTTGGGCGCCACGGTACTTATTTTTGAAACAAAAATCTGCAGAGTGATCCCTGTGCGGATACTGTGTCCTTTTAAATCAGACGGCAGTGCGTTGAAGAGCGTCTGAAGCTGCTTCTTCTGACTTTCTGAGATAATCATTTGGCTCTCCTTTTACCTGCTTTTTTATAATTTAATCGATATTGATGCTCTTAGGTTATGAAATGAAATGAAAAAGTATTCTGATGTCGCAGATAATGCACGCTCACGGTGAATGAGCGCTTAATTTTAATTACAGCATTTTTTATCCTTTTGGCAACATGAAAGGAATTATTTCTGCCTGTTTATGATAAAAACTATATAGATATGAGGTGGGTGTCAAAAGTACCTTTTGCCGCCTATATTGATTCCGGGCTGGTTCTTAACCCTGAAAGGAGCATGGATGATTACAAATTCGCATAAAGAAACAGAGGAAATGATGATGAATGCCGTATGCGCTGTGACAGATGAGTATGGGTTTGAAAATTTTACGACAAAGGTATGGGCGCGAAGGGCAAAGACTTCCGAAGGAAGCCTTTATAATCATTTTAGCAATAAAAATGATATCCTTGAAAAGACGTTTTTAAGGACAGACCGGTTCTTTGTTCAGGAGCTGAAAAAAATATTTATGAAAAATATCGGCATGACTCCGACAGAAAAAAACGCGAAATGCATTTTTGATGATTATCTGGAGGTTTTGCGCGATCATTCGGTTGAAATGCGCTACTGCCAGGCATTCATTAAAACAAAACCTTACATGGAAAGAACCAGATTCGAACAGGCCAGGAATTGGTCGGAAATGAATGAAGTTTATGATGCTTACGGACTTCAGCAAAATGTGACTGCCCAGGAGATCCAGTTCTTTTTTACCAGGTCTGTTACTGCTTATGCAGAATATCTTTTCAGTTCTGATTCCGGTACGCCGGATGAAAGCTATGAAGATATAGGAAAATTGCTTATCATTGTCCTGAAGTATATTCTGGATGAAAGAAAAGCAGCGTAGAAAAGACCGAAAAGGTCTTTTTTGCATTTTGTCATTATATAAGCCCATGATCTTTTTCCGGCAGTTTATAGTAATGCTGAACTGTGGTATAATAAGTTCAGCTGGTTTTTACGTGGAGCTTTTAATTAAGAAAGAGAGGTATGTTTATGAAAAAGTTTATCAATGATGTTGCAAATGTCGAAGATGAAATGATTCAGGGCATGCTCAAGGCTTATCCGCAGTATCTTCGCAAGCTGGATTGCGGAAATGTGGTTGTCCGGGCGACAAAAAAAGAAGGTAAGGTCGCGCTTATAAGCGGCGGCGGCAGCGGTCATGAACCGGCGCACGGCGGCTATGTCGGTACCGGAATGCTGGATGCGGCTGTAGCGGGTGCGGTTTTCACTTCTCCGACACCGGATCAGGTTTATGAAGGTATCAAGGCAGTGGCGACAGATGCCGGTGTCCTGATGGTCATCAAGAACTACACAGGGGATGTCATGAACTTTGAAATGGCACGCGACATGGCGGAAGCGGACGGAATTAAAGTCGCGCAGGTCATTTCAAACGACGATGTCGCTGTAAAAGACAGCCTTTATACGGTAGGGCGCCGCGGCGTGGCCGGAACGATTTTTATCCATAAGATCGCAGGCGCGAAAGCAGAAGCAGGCGGAATGCTCGAGGAAGTGCAGGCAGCGGCACAGAAGGTCATCGATAACGTGCGCACGATGGGCGTTGCCCTTCGTCCGTGCACGGTTCCGGCAGCCGGAAAACCCGGGTTTGATCTCGGCGAGGATGAGATCGAAATGGGGATCGGGATTCACGGCGAGCCCGGTGTTAAGAGAGAGCCGATCAAGCCGGCAAATGAAATTGTCGATGAACTGCTGGATCACATCCTTGCAGACATTGATTACAGCGGGAGCGACGTCGCCGTCATGGTCAATGGCAGCGGCGGTACGCCTCTTATGGAGCTTTGCATTTTAAATAATCATGTACATGATGTACTGACTGAAAAGGGAATCCGCATTTACAAGACCTTTGTAGGGAACTACATGACGTCTATTGAAATGCAGGGATTTTCGCTTACTCTTCTTAAGCTGGACGATGAACTGAAAGAACTGCTGGATGCACCGGCGGATACTCCGGCCTTTAGATAATGCCGTTTTGGCAGAAATTAAGCCGTTCCGAATGCGGCTCCTGCAGGAATGCCCGGGTCTTTAGCTGACGCCGGATCGGCAGAAGGAAAGGATAAGAAAATGACAGACAGCACGAAAACAGCGGAGATTATCGGTTCAGTCGGAAAGGTTATTGAGGAACAGAAGGAATATCTGACGGAACTTGACCGGCCAATCGGCGACAGTGATCACGGCATCAATATGGCGCGCGGTTTCGCGGCAGTAGAGAAGAAACTGCCGACGGTCGCCGGAAAAGATATCGGGACAATTTTGAAAACAGTAGGTATGACGATTGTGTCGACAGTGGGAGGTGCTTCCGGACCTCTTTACGGGACTGCCTATATGAAGGCAGGCGCGGCGGCAGCCGGAAAGACAGAAATCGGCATGGAGGATTTTCTTAAGATGCTTGGCGATGCTATTGACGGCGTCAAGATGCGCGGCCATTCGGATGTCGAAGAAGCGACGATGCTGGATGCGATGGTTCCTTCTTTAAATGCAATGAAGGAGGCTTTTGCAGCCGGAAAAACGACAAAGGAAATTCTGGATGCAGGCGTTAAGGCAGCCTGGGCAGGTGCGGAGCATACAAAAGGCCTTGTAGCGACAAAAGGCCGTGCAAGCTATGTCGGAGAGCGCGGCCTTGGCCATCAGGATCCGGGTGCTACTTCTTACGCATATACCCTGCAGGCAATCGCGTCGAATTATTGCTGAGCCGGGAACACGCGGCAGGCACATCCTGTACCGTTACGGAGCGGACGGGCAGCTCATCGAATTATTGCCGGGGATGAAATACTATACCGGGTCGTGAAATTGCAACGGGATCCGAAACATCATGGGTGCGGAAAAGTTTTTTGCACCCGCATTATGGACGATACTGAAGGACAGGAACAAGAGCTCATTATTCTGATTCCTGTCCTTTTGGCGTCAGAAAATTTTACCGGAATTTTGGGAAGAGGAGGATTTTATGGTTGGGATTGTTATTGTTTCGCACAGTGAGAACCTCGCAAAGAGTGTCATTGAACTTACGGCCATGATGGCGGAAAATGCAAACATAGCTCCGGCAGGCGGTCTTGAAGACGGCAGCATGGGCACGAGCTTCGAGCGGATCAAGTCTGCCATTGAATCGGTATATTCGGAGGACGGCGTCCTGGTTCTTATGGATATGGGCAGCGCAGTTATGACGACGGAAATGGTGCTGGAAGACCTGGAAGGAAAAAAAGTGGAAATGGTCGATTGTCCGCTGGTGGAAGGCGCGGTTGTCGCCGCCTGCGATTCGGAAGGCAATATGTCCATGGAAGAAATCAAGGCGGACCTTGCGGCTGTGGCCGGAACGCATAAATTCTGAATCGGGCTAAAGAGACAGAAGATGAATGGCCGGAGGGTTAGCTGTGTGAAAAAAAGGAGCTTTATGAAATTCGGATACTTGTGCAAATCAGGTTTTCTCAATATTATGATTAAGGAGACGGGAATCAAAAATAAGGAAGCGTGACCGGGAAATAATGAAAAAAATGCCGATCGTGAGGCGACAGAAAAATATCAGATAGAATAAAGCCGGGGATTGCTTTAAATACTGGGGGAAATTGCTGTGGATTATATTGTAACAATCACAACGAATCTGGAAAAGGGCAGGTATTGGCAGCAGGAGATGATACCTGTAAAGGAAGAGATGGATGCCATGCATGCCGTCTGCCTTTATCCTGAACTTACGGATCAGGTTTTTGAAGGTTTTGGCGGCGCTTTCACCGAGGCGGCGGCTGTATCGTGGCAGACACTTCCGAAAGAAAAGCAGCGCGGCTTAATAGAGGATTATTTCAGTACGGACGGTCTTGGATATGCCCTCGGGCGCACCCATATGGCGAGCTGTGATTTTGCTTTGGGCAATTATACGGCAGCCGGGAAAGACACGGATTTTCCTGATTTTGAACGCGACGACAGGAATCTTATTCCCATGATTAAAGCCGCACAGGAGGCTTCGGGAAAATCTGTCGGGCTTCTGCTTTCCCCCTGGAGCCCGCCGGCATGGATGAAAACAAACGGTGAAATGAACCATGGGGGCCGTCTGCTTCCGGAATACGCCGAAAGCTACGCCGCTCTGCTTGCGGATTATGCGGCGCATTACCGTGCAGCAGGTCTGGACGTACGGATGCTCAGCATACAGAACGAACCGGAGGCGGTGCAGACCTGGGATTCCTGTATTTATACGGCGGAAGAAGAGGGAAAATTTGCCGTAAAATATCTGCGCCCTGCTCTGGATAGAGCCGGCCTTGGGGATGTTGATATTCTTTGCTGGGATCACAACAAGGAAGCGCTTATCCGCAGGGCGAAAGGGACATTCTCCGTGCCCGGAGCTAAGGAAGCGGTAGCCGGCGTTGCTTTCCACTGGTATACCGGCGACCATTTTGAAGCGGTGGCACTTGCCCGGAAGCTGTATCCGGAAAAGAAATTCATTTTCTCGGAAGGCTGTGTGGAATACAGCCGCTTTGGCGGAATGTCTGATCTTATGAAGGCCGGGATGTACGCTCATGATATCATCGGTAACCTGAATGCCGGCATCAGCGCCAGCATCGACTGGAATCTGCTTCTTGACGAAAAGGGAGGCCCGAACCATGTCGGGAATTTCTGTGAAGCGCCTCTTATGCTGGACGGAAACGGCAGTTATGAAAAGAAGGGCAGTTATTATTATATCGGTCAGTTCAGCCGCTGGATCCGTCCCGGCGCAGTCCGCATCGGATGTTCCCGTTACTGCCCGGAGCTTGAGGTAACAGCCTTCCGCAATCCGGATGGTACGACGGCTGCCGTGCTGCTGAACCAGAGCGAGAGAGAAATTCAGGCTGATATCACGCTGAATGCGGAAAAAGGTATCGCGGAGCTTGCGGTAGAGCCGCATACGATTGTCACTTTGCTTTTGTAATACGAGTATTCTGTCCGCTGCAGTTTTTTCAGGAATGCGATTTGAGCGAAGACTAAGAACATCATCTGCACCGTGATAAAAAAATGCTACAACATCTTGGGGGTCTGAAAAAAGAATATGAATTATGCCGATTATTAGGCATTTCCTGCACTTGATAAGATTGCGGGCATGTTATATAATAACTCCGATTCACATAATTCGGAAGAACATGAGCGGCAGTTTTCCCGTTCTTCTGCAAAATCGGGGAGGAAAGATGCATAGTCGGAAATTTATAAAAACCGCAGCCTGTATGTTTTTAGCATTGTCAATTCTTTCGGCCGGAGTTCCTGTCCGGACATTTGCCGATGAACAAGGCAGCAGTGCTGAGGTTCTTTATGATGAAGGCGGGAGCGCGACGACGGCATCCTCCGAAAATACAGGCAGTTCAACAGGAACAGCGGATGATTCATCAGCAGATCTTTTAGCGGATTCTGGAGCCGGAACCGTTTCGACGGATCCGATCACGGAAAGTTCTGCGCAGACTTATAGTACGGAGACGATTTCTTCTGCGGATGGCGTGAATACAGATATGTCCGCGGCCTCCGCTACACAGTCGGATTCTTCGGCGGATATGTCGTCAGCCTCCGGTACACGGACGGATTCTTCAACAGTTCCGACGGAAGCTGCTGCGGCTGTTTCTGCGGAACAGCAGGATGCGGCGCTTGCAGGGGCGCAGGGCGCCGATGCCGGAATAAACAGCGGGCTATATTACATCAGTACAAAGAATGACGACAATGTCGTTCTGGATGTTTCGAATGCATCTATGGATAATTTCGCAAATGTCCAGCTTTATCGCAAGAACAGCGGACTTGGACAGGTGTTTCGCATTATTCCTCTTGAAAACGGACTTTATGAGATTCAGGACTACAATTCGGATAAAATGCTGGATGTCGCCGGCGGAAGTACATTAAACCGTGCTAATGTCCAGCAGTACGAGGCAAATAATTCAGCGGCGCAGAAATGGTATATTACCGCATCAAAAGAGACCGGTTATGTCACAATAGTATCTTCTGCCAGCGGAAAGGTTCTCGATGCGGACGGCGGCGCTTTTTCGAACGGTACTAATGTCCAGATCTATTCTTCAAATGACAGTGCTGCACAGCAGTGGAAGGTAACTCCTGTCGGAAACGATATTCTGACTCAAGCTTCGCGGCTGATGGCGGCCGGCCTGTCAGATGGATGGTATACGATCCATATGAAGAATGAACCCGGGAAAACACTGGATATTTCCGGCGGGAGCCTTGATGACGGCGGAAACGTGCAGGTCTACTCTGCTAATAATTCGGATACTCAGATTTTCGGAGTGTCTTCCCTGGGCAATGGTCTTTATAGCATCCGTTCATTTTCGTCCGGAAAGGTCATAGATCTTTCCGGAGGCTGTATTGATAAAGGTACGAACATCCAGCAATACGGATGGAATGAAAGCCAGGCGCAAAAGTGGTATATCGAGCAGGATAGTGCAACAGGTGCTTATACAATCTCATCGTCTCTTTGCTCCCGTAGGGTTTTGGAAACGGCAGGGGGATCGACGGCAGATGGAGCCAACGTTCAGCTCTATGATTTTAATGCCGGATACGGGCAGTACTGGTCCTTTGAACCGGTAGAAGAGGCGGCAGTCCACCGTATTTCTGACGGGATCTATACGATAGCATCCTCAATAGATAATTCTAAAGTGCTGGATGTTGACAGTGCATCTTTTGACAACGGAGCCAATATCCAGCTTTATAAATCAAACGGAACAAATGCTCAGAAATTTATGGTCAGATGCATTGACCGCAGCACTTATACCTATTCTATCACGAATGTGAATTCGCGGAAATCCATAGATGTATACAACGGTTTATCTGCAAATGGAACAAATGTGCAGCAGTACGGGTGGAACGGCTCTGCGGCGCAGAGATGGCAGATTATATATTCGAATGGCAGCTATTTAATCAGATCTTCCTGCGGAGGACTCTGCCTTGATCTGGAAGACGGACAGGCCCTGAACTGTAAAAATATCCAGATTTATGAGTCGAATAATTCGAAAGCCCAGCGGTGGGAGTTTATAAGTACACAGGCGAAAGCTCCTGCGGCACGCCTTTATACGATAGAATCTGCGGCCGATATAAGTGAGGTTATTGATGTTTTGGGCGCGGATTGGCATTCCTTTGCTAATATACAGCTTTTCAGTTCTAACGGGACAAATGCCCAGCAGTATGCAAGTAACGGTACAGCAGCCCAGAAATGGAGATTTGAGCCTACCGGAGATGCGGATGGCAGCTACTATATCATTTCCGCTGCAAGCGGGCTTGCGCTTGACCTTGAGGGCGGGGTTATTTCTGATTCCACGAATGTACAGATCTGGAATCTCAACTATTCGAAAGCGCAGAAGTTTATTATGCAGCCGGTATCGGCTTCGAACGGGTGGCTCACGGATATTTCCGGAAATCGTTCCTATCAGACGGGAAGCGGGCTGCTAAAGGGATGGAATAAAATCGACGGAAACTGGTATTATTTCGATGGAAACGGCATCCTGAAAACGAACTGCATCATTGATAACTACAATGTCAATGCCGACGGTGTAAGAACAGGCGCGACAATTCCGTCACTTGCGCAGAATTCGTCAGTCTCACTGTCTGCCGGCTCTAAAACTCTGACCGGACTTCTTGCGAATGCCATGGTCCCCTGCGGACGTACTCTCTACATCTGGGGCGGCGGCTGGGGCGGCACAGGCACGGATGATACGGAGGACTCTGCTAAAATCGGTTATCTTGCAAGCTGGGGAACGTTCTTTGCCAATCACGCGACATCTGATTATGACTATACGCAATACCGTTATGCATATGGCAGCGGCCTTGACTGCTCCGGCTATATTGCATGGGTAGTCTACAATACACTTTATTCAAAGAATGATCAGGCGGATATCGTAACAACATCGAGTGTCATTGCTTCAACCTATATAGAAAACGGCTGGTCATATGAAGACAGAGCCAATTACTATCCCGGAGACATTGTCAGCATGAATGGCCATGTATGGATGTGTCTCGGAAAATGCAGTGATGGCAGTATACTTTTGGTGCATACGTCGCCTAAGGGAACTCAGATCAGCGGAACCGCGGGAAAAGCTGTGGAACTTGCGTCCTATTATATGAAAAAGTATTTTTCGTCATGGCCGTATGCGGTAAGGACTGTTGGAACTTCTTACCTTAATTATATTAATAAAGCAACCTGGTATACGGATGGAAAAGGAGTACTGACGGATCCGGACGGACTCAAGTCTGCTTCGGCGGAAAACGTCATGCGTTTTATATTAGGTTCCTGATTAAAAAAAGAAGGAGTGAAATGAAGAGAAAAATCATAGGCGGAATCCTTGCAGCAGTAATGATTGCCGGTCTTGCAGCCTGCGGCGCAGAGGATCCTAATATACCGAGATACTCACTGGTAACGAACAAAGAAGGTATTTCAACGGAGGGTACGGTTTCTAATATCTGGAATGTAGTTGAAAGTACAGCCTCGTCTTCTAATCATAAGGCAGCTCTTTATACAGCAGCGATTGATACACAGGAAGCATATCTTAAGGCAATCGACAAAGCCGTCGATGACAAGAGCAAACTGGTTATTGCCTATGGAAAAGAGATGGAAATTCCGGTTTACAACGGACAGAATGCTCATCATGGGACAAAATTTTTCCTTATCGACGGACAGCCGAGGGAGAAAGAAGGAAGCAAGGCGGATATCCGCAGCAATACCTGCAGCATTACTTTTCTTTACGAACAGGAAGGCTTTGTGGCGGGCTATGCAGCTGTAAAAGAAGGATTTCGGAACCTTGCATTTATGGCCGGAGGAAAAACGGATGAGAATATCCGGTACTGCGGAGGCTTCGTTCAGGGAGCGGAACAGGCGGCAAGTGAGCTGTCTCTGGCAAACGGAAGCGTAAAGATCAGGGGAGTATACGAAGAAAATGATGAATTGTCTCCTCTCCGGATGGCAGAAGCGCTCAAATGGTATAATGACGGGACGGAAATAGTTTTTACTGTCGGTTCCAATCTTTCAAGGGCAGTGGCAAAGGCAGCGGATGCAGTCGACAGAAGAGTGATTTCAGCAGGAGTTGATCTGACGGGAAGCAGTGATAAGGTTCTTTTTGCCATGGTGCCGGTCTATGAGACAGCTGTTAAGCTCGCGCTTGCATCCTTTGAAGAAAAAAAGGGCTTTCAGGGCGGAAAAGATGTGGAGTATGGTGTTTCAGACGGCTGCATCAAGATGTCTGTGGACTTTGCAAGGTTTGCGAAATTTACGGAGAGTGATTATAATGCAGTTTTAGATAAGATAAAGAATGGCTCCATAACGGTATCGGCGGATGAAGTGACCGCAGGGAATGGCCTGGTTGGGCTCACGATGGAAGAAAGCCAGCAGACAGCAGCCGATACGTCTAAGTCAACATCTGACAGTACTGCTTCAAAAACCTCTGAAAGCGGAACGAATAGTACGGTATCCGGCTGAATCTGTGTCTCTTCTATATCTCTAGTTGCGTTTCAGCTTTTGTTGTGTTATTATTAAAAATAATTTTCATTTCTGAAACAATAATGATACATTTATAAAAAAGGAGTAATACGGATGAAGAGAAAACTGCTTGCAGCGGTGCTTTGCATAGCTTTGACGGTATCAGCGGCAGTTCCTGCATACGCGGACAGGCTTTCGGATTTGTCCGCATCTAATGCGGCGGCTCAGGAACAGCTGACGGATCAGGAGCAGTCTCTTGCTGAGACAGAAGACGCAAAAGCTGCTGTTGAAGCGGAAATTTCCGCAATCAACTCGGATTTGGTCAGCCTTATGGTCAATATCGGGGCATTGAAAACGGATATTGCCAATACGCAGGGGCAGATTACGTCAACGGTGGTTCAGCTTTCAAAAGCGGTAGCCGAGAAAGATACCCAATACAATGCCATGAAAACAAGGATCCAGTATATTTATGAAAGCGGCGGGGATGTAACATGGGCAAAGTACCTGCTTGAGGCAGAAGACATTACTTCATTTTTAAACCGTGCGGCATATACAGAGAATCTGCAGGCTTACGATCGGGATATGCTGAAAAAATATGCGGATTCAGTTACTGAGATTGCCAGCATTAAAGACAGCCTCGAATCCCAGAAGTCTGACCTTGAGGATGAGAAGGCGAATCTTGTCCAGCAGCAGGAAGATCTTAAGAAAATGCTTGAGGAAAAGAAACAGAATTCTGCAGATTACGATGCGCAGATTGCAACAGCCAGACAGCAGGCATCGGTGCTTCAAAACCTGATTAACAATCAGACTTCTGAAATTGATGCGATTGAAGCGGAACGTGCACTTTCGGCTTCGCTTGCTTCTTCGGAGGCTTCTTCCCGGAATACAGCAGCCGCATCTGCCAATACTGCAACAGCAGCCGGCAGCGGCAGTTCTTCACAGATATCGCAGGGTGTTTCTGCAGCGGCGGTTCTGACAGGCAGCCAGACGGCAGCGGGCGCTTCTTCAAGTAATGAAACGGCTCAGGTTTCTTCAGCCGGCAGTGAATCAGCAGGAAAAAATTTGACGAATGTTTCGGCATCAGAGGGGGCGTCCGGCACTTCGAAATCGGAAAGCACTTCTACAGCTGAAAATGCGTCGTCCAGCGGAAAGACTTCGGCAAACACTGAAGAAAGCACACCTGAAAAGTCCGTATCTGAAGAAAAAAGCCTGGCCGATACAGAGGAAACTTCAAAGAAGAGTACCTCGAAATCGGAGGAAAGCAGTTCTTCATCCTCTTCGTCCAAGGCTCCGTCGAGCAGCGTTGGGGAATCAGCAGCTTCCTATGCATGCAATTTCGTCGGAAATCCCTACGTGTGGGGTGGAGAGAGTCTGACGAATGGCTGTGACTGCTCGGGTTTTGTAATGGCTGTTTATGCACATTTCGGTTATGATCTGCCGCATTCTTCATCGGATCTTGCCAGCGTCGGAGTCGGCGTTTCTTATGCTGATGCCCAGCCGGGCGATATTATCTGTTATTCCGGCTACGTAGCGATTTACCTCGGCGGAGGAGCAATTGTCCACGCCAGCAATGAACGCGACGGCATCAAGATCAGTGATGATGCTTCCTATCGCACAATTGTTGCTGTAAGGCGGATTGTTTAAAAGAAGAATTTCTTTTCAACTGGATTTCATTTGGAAGATGCACATGCAGGACATGTGCATTTTTCATGGCTTTATTTGCCAAAACAGCCGGAAAGTGTTAAAATTGCATAAAAAGAAGCAGGTAACGGTGTGAAATGAAAAGAATAATTATTTGTGCCCTGACATTCTTATTGTGCTCGCTGCTTCTTGCCGGATGCAGCGGTTTTAAGATTACTGAAAAAGATGATTCTTATGGGAGCCTGCCTGACAGCTGGTATCAGACGGAAAGCAGCAAAGACAGCAGTGAAGCGGATTATTCTTATACGGAAACCGACCTTTCCGAGATAGCGGGGGATACCCAAAGCAGTCAGGAAAGCGGGTCTTCAGGGAGTACATCATCACGAACGGATTTGGAATCCGGAAGCCTTTCAGTCAGTGAGGACGGAGAATATACAGGCAGGGACGAGGTGGCTCTCTATATCCATCTTTATCAGCATCTTCCTTCGAATTATATTACTAAAGCCGAGGCGAAGAAACTTGGCTGGAATTCTTCCAATGGCAATCTGGATGAAGTTGCTCCGGGAAAGAGTATCGGCGGCAGCCGGTATTCAAATTATGAGGGGACACTGCCGAGCGGTTCTTATAAGGAGTGCGATATTGATTATCACGGCGGTTATCGCGGCTCAAAACGTATTATTTTTTCTACAGACGGAAGAATCTACTATACTTCAGATCATTATAAGACTTTCACCCAGCTGTATTGAAGGAGAGATATATGGAAGAAATCTATTTCAGATTGAGCGACCTGGATACTCCGGAAAAGCTGCATGATGCATTTACGGAAGCTCTTCATTTCCCGGATTATTACGGCCGGAATCTGGATGCTCTTCATGATGAACTGACGGATCTTACCGAGGATACAAAAATCTTATTGGATTTTGAAGAATGTGATGAGGAGGAACTTCCTTCTTATACCGTGAAAATGCTGCAGGTGCTGAGAGATTCGGCTGAAGAAAACACCAATTTGTTTATCGAGGAAATATGAAGATGCTGATCCATGATCTGCCGAAGGAAGAAAGTGAAAAGATATTTACGGCAGACAGAGAAAATTTAATAATATGCGGAGATGACGGAACGCTTCATCAATGTATCGGCTGCTTCAGCTGCTGGATTAATACTCCCGGTGTCTGTCCGATGCAGGACAGTTTTGCGAAGATTTATGAAATGATGTCTTCCAGCAATGAGATAATCCTTGTTTCGCGCTGCGTTTTCGGGGGACTCAGTCCGTTCGTGAAGAATGCGGTAGACCGTGCGATGCCTTATCTTGCGCCGGAACTGGAAATCAGGAATAATGAGACCTGCTATCATCCGCGCAACCAGTGCCAGGATGCCCTGACAATCCATTTTTACGGTCCGGTAAATGACGACAATAAGAAGACGGCAGTTTCTTATGCGAACAATCTGGCAAGGGAATGGAATGTTATAAAGCTTTCTGTGCTTTTTCATGAGACTTATCAGGAACTCGGAGGTGTCGCCATTTGAAAACAGCTCTGATTAACGGCAGTCCGAAAATCGTAATGCAGAAATCCGATCCCTGTGCTTCACATGCCCTTCTGCTTGCTGTAAGACGCAGCTTAAGACACAATCATATCCATGATACTGAAGATTTCCATGTTAAGACAGGAACGCTTTCACAGGAGGAATTAGACGAGCTTTTCAGCTGTGACGTATGGATCTTTTCATTCCCTCTGTACAGTGCGGGGATACCCTCCCATTTTCTTCGTTTTATGCTTCTGGCCGGCGAGTATGCGAGAAAAAAAGCCGGGAGGAAACCGGTTTCGGAGGAAATAACCGCTGATCCTGAGGACAGCATGATCCATGTATATGCAGTTGTAAATTGCGGTCTTTATGAAGGAAATGAAGCCAGGCCGGTTCTGGAGATGCTGGAGCAATGGTGCGAAAGCAGCGGCTTTGCCTGGGGATCCGGTGTTGGTGTCGGAGGCGGAATGGCATTTGCAAATTCCCACATTCTGTCCCTTGGTATCCGGAAGTGGCATTCTCTTGGGCGCGTCCTTTCTTCTTTTGCCGTGGCAGTTGCAGGAAAGATGTCCGCCGGTAACTTCTATTGTTCTCCTAATGTCTCGAAAAAATTTTATGTCTCCGGAATGAACCGTTATCTGCGGAAAAGGATGAAAAATAATAATTAGCACTCGGCTATTGACAGTGCTAACAATTAGTGTTATAGTTCATATAGAACAGCCAGGCAAGGAGGCGATGTCTTATGAATATACAAAAATTTACGCAGAAATCTATTGAAGCTGTACAGAACCTTGAAAAGGTTGCGTATGATTTCGGGAACCAGGAAGTCGAACAGGAACATCTGATTTATAATCTCATTCATCAGGAAGACAGCCTTATTCTGAAACTTCTTGAAAAGATGGGAGTAAATCCGGCAGAATTTGAAAGCGCTGTGACTCAGGCGCTTGAATCACGTGTAAAAGTACAGGGCGGAACACCGTATATCGGCGCAGATCTGAATAAAGCGCTGATTAAAGCGGAGGATGAGGCCAAAGCGATGGGAGATGAGTATGTCTCTGTAGAGCATCTTTTTCTTTCTATGCTCAGGTATCCCAGCAGGACAGCGAAGAAGCTGTTCGAATCTTTTAATATTACGAGGGATTCGTTCCTTAAGGCATTGAGTACGGTTCGGGGCAATCAGAGGGTTACAACCGATAATCCGGAAGCGACTTATGATACCCTGAATAAGTACGGTTCGGATCTTGTGGAGAAGGCGAGAAATCAGAAGCTTGATCCGGTCATCGGGCGGGATGATGAAATACGCCAGGCCATCCTGATACTTTCCAGAAAGACGAAAAACAATCCTGTGCTGATCGGTGAGCCGGGCGTCGGAAAAACGGCAGCGGTGGAAGGACTTGCACAGAGGATTGTTCGCGGGGATGTGCCTGACAATCTGAAAGACAAGAGAATTTTCGCCCTGGATATGGGTGCGCTCGTGGCCGGTGCAAAGTATCGCGGTGAGTTTGAGGAGCGCCTGAAGGCTGTCCTCGAAGAGGTTAGGAAGTCAGAAGGACAGATTATCCTGTTTATTGACGAGCTTCATCTTATTGTAGGCGCCGGTAAGACAGAAGGCGCCATGGATGCCGGCAATATGCTTAAACCTATGCTGGCGCGCGGCGAACTGCATTGCATCGGTGCAACGACTCTGGATGAATACAGGAAATATATTGAGAAGGATAAGGCTCTGGAACGCAGATTTCAGCCGGTCATGGTGGATGAGCCAACGCTGGAGGAGACGATTTCGATTCTCCGGGGTCTCAAGGAAAGATACGAAGTTTATCACGGCGTAAAAATTACGGACAGCGCATTGGTTGCTGCCGCAACACTTTCGCAGCGTTATATAACAGATCGTTTTCTTCCGGATAAAGCGATTGATCTCGTGGATGAGGCGTGTGCCCTTATCAAGACGGAATTGGACTCTCTTCCGACAGAACTTGATGAAATGCAGCGGAAGATCATGCAGATGGAGATTGAGGAAGCTGCTCTTAAGAAAGAAAGTGACAGCCTGAGCCGGGAACGTCTTGAGAACCTTTCAAAGGATCTGGCTGAGCTGAAGGATAAGTTCAATGTCCAGAAGGCGCAGTGGGACAATGAAAAAGCGGATGTGGAAGGACTGAAAAAGTACCGTGAGCAGATTGATGAGCTGAATTCCCAGATTGAGATTGCCAAGAGGGAATACAACCTGGATAAGGCTGCGGAACTGCAGTACGGCGAGCTTCCCAAGCTTCAGCGGGAAATGGCAGCGGCAGAGGCACGAGTAAAGGGTAAGGATCTTTCCATGGTCCATGAAGAGGTCACAGAGGATGAAATTGCGCGTGTTGTCTCAAAATGGACGGGAATTCCAGTAACAAAATTGACAGCCGGTGAGCGTGCTAAAATCATGGGGCTCGAAAATGAACTTCATTTACGCGTCGTCGGCCAAAATGAGGCCGTAAAGAAGGTAGCTGATGCTATCCTGCGTTCAAAGGCCGGTATAAAGGATCCTAAGAGGCCGATCGGCTCCTTCATGTTCCTGGGCCCAACAGGCGTAGGCAAAACCGAGCTTGCAAAGACACTGGCTTCATATCTTTTCGATGATGAGAATAATATTGTCCGGATCGATATGAGCGAGTATATGGAGAAGTATTCGGTATCGCGTCTTATAGGAGCGCCTCCGGGCTATGTCGGATATGATGAAGGCGGCCAGCTGACAGAAGCCGTCCGCAGGAAACCTTTTTCAGTCGTCCTTTTTGACGAAATTGAAAAGGCGCATCCGGATGTTTTCAATGTTCTCCTTCAGGTACTTGATGATGGCCATATTACAGACAGCCAGGGCCGTACTGTGGACTTTAAGAATACGATCATCATACTGACTTCAAACATCGGCTCACAGTATCTGCTTGAAGGGATTGACAATAAGGGGGAAATTGACCCGAAGGCTGCAGAAATGGTGCAGAGTGATTTGAAGGCGCATTTCCGTCCGGAATTCCTGAACCGTCTGGATGAAATTATTATGTTTAAGCCTCTGACCAAGGAGAATATCGGAGATATTGTTGATCTTCTTATGGCGGATCTCAATAAGCGGCTTGCGTCGCAGGAAATCAGGATCTCCCTTACGGATGAAGCAAAACAGTATGTTATTGATAAGGGCTATGATCCGGTTTACGGCGCCCGCCCGCTAAAGCGTTTCCTGCAGCAGAATGTTGAAACTCTGGCAGCAAAGCTGATCCTGGGGGGAGAAATGCACGAGGGATCGACGATTATTATTGAAGTAAAGAACGGTGTCCTGGACGGCTATATACAGGAAGCAGTGAGGAAAGCTGAAAAATAAATAAATGAATAAAACAAAACTGCCTGTGTTTTTGCAGGCGGTTTTGTTTTATAATGAGATAAAGTGAGCATTTACCTGAAACAAAATTGAAATGAAATTTAGAAAGAAGGGAAGTGGTTAAATGCGGGGAAAAGGTTTGGCTTTGCTGCTTGCGGCGGTTATGGCAATGCAGGGATCGGCGGTCTGCGTATGCGCTGAGAATGAACAGTCCGGGGCATCTTCGGAGGATGCACAGGCTGCGGTATCGGTGGCGGAAGGCAGACAGGATACTTCGGATGAGGAAGCTCTGGCGGGTTCGTCTTCCGGGGTTGACGACGGCGTCTATGTGTTTTCATCCGGAATCAGAAGTGACCGTGTGCTGGACATTGCGGGAGCTTCTTCACAGAGTGGTGCATCTCTTCAGCTGTATGAGGACAATTACAGCTCAGCCCAGAAGTACAGGGTAACGAAAAATTCCGACGGCAGAACCTACACCATTGCGCCTCTTTGTTCGGATAAGGTGCTGGATGTCGCAGGCGGAAATAAAAATAGCGGAGCGAAGGTCTGGCAGTATAAGGTCAACAACTCTGAAGCACAGAAGTGGACCTTCATTTCCAACAGGGACGGAAGCTATACTGTTGTATCCGATCTTTCAGGAAAGGTGCTTGATCTTTATGGCGCATCGACAAGTATCGGGCTGAAGCTTCAGGTGTATGATTATAACGGATCCAAGGCGCAGCGTTTTTATCTTGACCCGGTTTATGATACGCAGCCGCTCGGCAACGGAACCTACACGGTTGCTTCATCCAAAGACAGCGGTTATGTGCTGGATGTTTCAGCAGCCAGTACGAGAAACGGAGCCAATGTGCAGATTTACGGTGCAAATGATACAAATGCGCAGAAATTTGACTTTACATATCTGGGCAATGGCTACTATAAAATTTCAAATGCAAACTCCAATAAAGCACTGGATGTCGCAGCTGCAGGTTCAGCACCCGGAACGAATGTTCAGCAGTATGAGTGGAACGGTAGTTCCGCACAGCAATGGAAACTTACCGTAAATGAAGACGGCAGCTATTCTCTGCGTTCGAAATGCAGCAGCCTGTTCCTTGACATAAGCGGCGGCATTTGCGAAAATGGCAGGAATATCCAGATTTATACCGGAAACGGCACGCCGGCCCAGAAATATTTTCTTTCGTCCACGGTGAAAAAAGCAACAACGCCTTTTGCAAAACACGGGGAGCTGCAGGTGATTGATTCGCACCTCTGCGATGCAAGCGGAACGCCCTACCAGATGACAGGCATCAGTACGCATGGAATCGCCTGGTATCCGGGGTACGTCAACGAGGATGCATTTACGACGATCAGGGACAGCTGGAACGGCAGTGTCGTCCGGCTGGCCCTTTATACGGAAGAATACAACGGATACTTAAGCGGCGGTGACCAGAACTATCTTAAAAACCTGATTGACCAGGGCGTGCAGGCGGCGACGGATCTGGGAATGTATGTTATTATTGACTGGCATATCCTAAGCGACGGGAATCCGCTGACGAATGAATCTCAGGCGATTTCCTTCTTCGATGAGATGTCCCGGAAATATGCTTCTTACGGAAATGTCCTTTACGAAATCTGCAATGAGCCGAATGGCGGGACTTCATGGTCGGATATCAGGAGCTATGCCAATGCGGTTATCCCGGTCATCCGTTCCCATGCGAAAAATGCCATTATCATTGTGGGTACGCCGAATTGGTCGCAGTATGTCGATGAGGCGGCCGACAGTCCTCTGACCGGATATTCCAATATTATGTATGCTTTGCATTTTTATGCAGCTACGCATAAGGATGAGCTTCGCAATAAGCTGGTGAACGCTGAAAATAAAGGCTTACCCGTTTTTGTAACAGAATATGGAATCTGCGATGCTTCCGGTTCCGGCAGTATTGACACATCTTCTGCACAGACCTGGATTAATCTTCTGGATCAGTACGGTATCAGTTACTGTGCATGGAATCTATCAAATAAAGAGGAAAGCGCTGCATTAATCCGGAACACCTGCAGCAGGACATCAGGATGGAGTGACAGCGAGCTTTCTGCGTCCGGACAGTGGATTGTCAATATGATGAGAAATCATTAAAAAGGATTGCCGGAGAAAAAAAGAAGTACCGCTGATGCGGTACTCCTTTTATTTTTCTCCGGTATAAAGTTCTTCCGGGCTCTGCTCGGGGGGATATGGAAAATCGCCCCAGTGCGTGATAAAACGGTTTTCTTTTTCGTCGTAGTCGTAATCAAGTGAACTTAAGTTGTCAATCAGATCGTCCTTATCCACCGCCTCTGCTTTGCAGAATGCATCAAGAGACGAATAGCGGTCGCGAAGTTTGGTATTTACGTAACTTAAAAGTATAGCCGGATCTTTTGGAATCATTTTACCCCTCCGTTAAATACTGCTTCTCTATATTAAACTCAACAGCCTATAAAAGTCAATTGCTTAATCATGTTTTGCGCGTTAAAATATGTAAGGATGCCGATATCAAAGAGAATCGGGCAGGGACGGAGCCTTCCGTGGCATGGAGGAAGGAACAAATATCAAAAGTTATACCGGTTGTAAGGAATAATCTTGAAATGAGGTGCAAGGATGCAGCAGGGTTTTGTTAAGGCGGCGGCAGGTACGCCGAAGATTAAAGTGGCAGACTGTGTTTTTAACAAAGACGCAATCCTGGCTGAAATTAATATAATGGCACAAGGCGGAGCCAAAATCATGGTTTTTCCTGAACTGTGCATTACCGGATATGACTGCAGGGATCTTTTCTGGCAGGAAAAGCTGCTCTCTTCCGCAAAGGAGATGCTTTTTGCACTTGCGGCTGAGACGAGGGAAATCGATGCGCTGATCTTTGTCGGACTTCCATTTGAAAAAAGCGGAAAACTATACAATACGGCGGCAGCGCTGAACCACGGAAAAATCCTGGGCCTTGTCCCGAAAAGCAACCTTCCCACTTACAGTGAATTTTATGAAGGACGGCATTTTACCCCCGGTGACGCCGAAGCGGAAGACATAGAAATTGGAGGTGAAATAGTTCCTTTTGGAACAGATATCCTTTTTCAGGCGTCGGATATGCCGCACCTGATTGTTGCGGCGGAAATATGCGAGGATCTGTGGGTTCCGTACCCGCCTTCTGTCGACCATGTCCTTGCAGGGGCATCAGTTGTCGTGAATCTTTCCGCTTCAGATGAACTCGTCGGAAAGGGAAGCTATCGCAGGCAGCTTGTCCGGAGCCATTCTGCTTCCTGCATTTCCGGATATATCTATGCCACGGCCGGAGAAGGGGAATCTTCAACAGACCTTGTTTTCGGCGGGCAGAATATGATCGCCGAAAACGGCTCCATCCTTGCCGAGGCGAAGCGCTTTCGGAATGAGACCATTTATGGGGATATTGACGTTGACCGGATGATTTCGGAGAGACGGAGAATGACAACTTTTCCTCCGCAGTGCCCGGACGGCTATACAGTCGTCCCGTTTGACATAAAAGTTGAAGAGACAAAACTTAACCGCAGCTTTGATCCCCACCCCTTTGTGCCGGCTGACAGGGGAGACCGTGACGCACGTTGTGATGAAATCCTGAATATTCAGTCTCTGGGCCTAAAAAAGAGACTGGAGAGCATTGGCGCAAGCTGTGCCGTGGTCGGTATTTCAGGAGGCCTTGATTCGACGCTTGCGCTTCTTGTCACAGCCAGGGCTTTTGATATGCTGGGGCTTCCGAGGGAGAACATCCTGTCCGTGACGATGCCCTGTTTCGGAACGACAGACCGGACTTATACGAATGCCGTTACGCTGACGCACTGCCTGAATGCGACGCTTATGGAGATACCGATTCAGAAGGCGGTTATGCAGCATTTTAAAGATATTGGGCATGACCCGGATAATCATGACGTGACCTATGAAAACAGCCAGGCGCGGCAGAGAACGCTGATTCTTATGGATCTGGCAAATGAACACAAGGGAATTGTCATCGGGACAGGAGATCTCTCGGAGCTGGCGCTTGGATGGGCGACGTACAACGGAGACCATATGTCCATGTACGCGGTCAATGCTTCTGTTCCGAAGACGCTTGTACGTCATCTTGTACGTTATTTTGCGGATACCTGCAGGAATGAAAAACTGAATAAAATACTTCTTGATGTTCTGGACACGCCTGTGTCACCCGAGCTTCTTCCTCCGACCGAGAACGGAACAATCTCCCAGAAGACAGAGGATCTGGTGGGGCCATATGAACTTCATGACTTTTTCCTTTATTATATGCTGCGTATGGGCTTTCCGCCGGCGAAGATCTACCGTCTGGCATGCCTGGCTTTTGCCGGTTCCTATACAGAAGAGACGATTTTAAAATGGCTGAAAAAATTCTACTGGCGTTTTTTCTCACAGCAGTTTAAGCGCAGCTGCCTGCCGGACGGGCCGAAGGTCGGATCGGTTGCGGTTTCGCCGCGCGGAGATTTGAGAATGCCCTCCGACGCCTGCGTCCGGATCTGGATGGATGAACTTGAAGAAATTACATCCCGCACACCTTCATGAGCGGAGGACGTTTCACTGTATGAAATCCAAAAAGAACCGCCTGGCCGGCAGGTGGTTCTTTTTGCGATAAAGACTTAAGTCATGGAAATCAGATTTTCTGATGGCTGGCATATTTTTTCAGGACTTTGTTGATACGGTCGACAGGGTTGAGAAGCCCCGAAAGAGAAGCGTCGTGGTTCAGTGTGTCGATAATGAGTGCTATGTACTTACTCATGTCGCAGGTGATATAATATGGACGGCTCTTGAGTTCATCTGACTGATAGACCAGATTGGTTGTGATCAGATGATTAAAGAGGCCGCGGCGGTAGGCGTCATCAAATCTTGAAAGACCATTCGTGAAGATCCCGAAGGTTGAACAGATAAAGATACGGTTTGCGTTTTTCCTCTTAAGCAGGGCGGCAGTTTCGAGAACGGCATCGCCGGAAGAAATCATATCGTCAATGATAATGACATCTTTTCCGCTTACTTCCGTGCCCAGAAATTCATGTGCGACAATCGGATTGGTACCATCAATCAGCGTTGTATAATCCCTGCGTTTATAAAACATGCCCATATCGATACCAAGCACATTGGCGAGGTAAATAGCGCGGCTCATGCCTCCTTCATCCGGGCTTACGGCCATCATGTGGCCGTTGTCGATGATGAGATCCGATTCACAGCGCAGAATGTTTTTTATGAACTGGTAGGTGGGACTGACCGTTTCAAAACCGGCAAGCGGAACGGCATTCATGACGCGAGGATCATGGGCATCGAAAGTGATAATGTTTTCAACGCCTAGTTCGGAAAGCTCCTGAAGCGCATTGGCACAGTCCAGCGACTCCCTCCCGGAACGCTTCATCTGACGGCCTTCGTAGAGATAAGGCATAATTACGTTGATGCGGTGCGCCTTGCGTCCTGCAGCGGAAATAACGCGTTTCAGATCCTGAAAATGATCGTCCGGGGACATAGAATTGCTGAAGCCGCCGACTTTGTAGGTGATACTGTAATTACAGACATCTACCAGAAGATAAAGGTCGTCGCCGCGGATGGATTCGGTAATCTGGCCCTTCGCTTCGCCGCTTCCGAACCTTGGAGTGTCGGCTTTAATAATATAGGAATTGCGGGCATAACCGTTGTTCCCGCTGACCAGGCCTTCCTTAACCCGGCCGCTGCGCCATTTGACCAGATAGTCATTGACCTTCTGACCGATGTCGACTGTGCTTTTTAAGGGTATGATGGCCAGACGCCCATCCGGGATTGTCTCAAAAACAGGCGTTGACTGAGTATCTTTATTATCTGCCGTGACTGAACTCATTTATTTCCTCCCTTTAACTTCTTTTGAATCCGGATATCCTCGCCGATCAGTTTGAGAGCTGTGTAGTGGCTCATCAGGCGGGAAAAAATCCGCTCCGTATATGCGACGGAAAATTCCTCCAGCGTCAGGTTGGTTGAAATAATCGTTGATCTTTTGTGAGCGATACGTTCATTTATGACAAAGAAGAGGCGCGATGCGACAAAAGAATTCGTCAGCTCGGTTCCCAGGTCATCGATGATTAAAAGATCGCAGACGAGAATCATTTGCTCGTAAGAACTTCCGGCTTCGCTGCGGTCGAAAACTGCCTTCGAAAGAATATCGAAGAGATCAAGTGTTGAAAAATACAGGACGGAAAAAGAGCGGTCGAGAGCTTCTTTGGCAATGCAGTGCGTAAGAAAAGTTTTTCCGACTCCGGTATTGCCGTAAATGAGGAGATTGTTGTCTTCGCTTCCGATTGCCGGCGTAAAAGCCTTTGCGCGCATGTAGGCTTCCTGAGCCATTTCACGTGCTGTTTTTCCGGTTGCTTCATTTTTTATTTTATCATTGTCTAAACTCATTGTAAAATTATCTATATCTACGTCTTTAGAATAATTTTTTAATATATATTTTTTATGACCTTTATGTGATTTTAATTTTGATTTTTCATTGTTTTCAATTATTTGTTTCGCTTTGTCTAACTGACGTTCTCTATCTTTTTTATCTTTTGTCGCTCGTTTTAAAGAATATGTGCATATAAGTTTTTCTTTAAGTCGTATTTTTTTAAAATTTTTATCATCAGGATTTTCTTTATAACTAAGTTCATTGACATAGTCAATTGTTTTGTATTTAAAAGAACAATCCGAATCATCTTTATTTAAAAATGATATTTCTTTATCGTTTAATGTGGTATAATTTTCTGGATTTAAAACAATTTTTTGAACACTAGATTTCATAGATTTTAATCTGCCACTAATAATATAATGTAAATCTGCATCTCTAATTTCTTTTAGATTTAATTTTGAATTTAAACCTTTGTCTGCAACGATTATAATAGTATCAATATGGAAACGTTGTTTCAGTTTTGTTATGATTGAAATCATAGTTTTCCCTTCAAAAGTATTGCCTTTAAAAAGCTCAAAACCTATTGGTTTTCCTGTTTTATCAATCAATAAACCTAACACAACATGAACATTATTTATTTTATTGTCTTTATCAAAACCAAAATCACGCAAATCATCTTGCTTTTGAGATTCAAAATAAAAAGTTGTAACATCGTAAAAAACAACATCTAATTGATTACTGGATAAATCGCAATTTTTTTGAAAAAGATATTCCTCAATTTTTATTTTATTATCTG
>DCDB01000157.1 GCA_002316215.1 Lachnospiraceae bacterium UBA1066
TCTCCGGCTGATCCGGAAACCTTATTTTGCACGTCCTCAGACACTTCACAGGACTTTTTCAGGCCATTTCCGTCTGTTTCGGTATCCGCGGAAGCCTGATGAGCCGCTGCTGAAGCGTTTCCAGCCCAGCTTTCCGTTTCCTTCTTTTCGTCCGTCGGTATTTCTGCGGCCTTTTCCGCCGCTGCTTTCGCATTTTCCGCCGCTGCCTTCGCACTGTCTGCCGACGCCTTCGTACCTTCCTCCTTCGTCTCTTCCGCTTTCTGGCCGAGGGTCTTCATCGTCGGGAAAAGCAGGACGTCGCGGATGGCTTCTGCGCCGGTAAGCAGCATGACCAGACGGTCGATGCCGTAGCCGATGCCGCCGGTCGGAGGCATACCGATTTCCAGGGCATTCAGGAAGTCTTCGTCAATCGAATTGGCTTCCTCGTCGCCCTGAGCCTTCAGCTCTTCCTGCGCCATGAAACGTTCGCGCTGGTCGATCGGGTCGTTCAGCTCAGAATAGGCATTGCACATTTCCCAGCCGTTCATGAAAAGTTCAAAACGCTCGACGTAGTCCGGATTGCCCGGGATCTTTTTTACGAGCGGGGATATCTCTATCGGATGGCTGGTGATAAAGGTCGGCTGAATCAGCTTGTCCTCGACGAAAGCATCGAAGAAGAGGTTCAGGATATCACCCTTCTTGTGACGCTCTTCGTACTCGACGCCGTGTGCCTTCGCGGCTGCACGTGCTTCTTCGAGCGTATGGATTTCGTTGAAATCCACGCCGCTGTACTTCTTTACGGCATCCAGCATCGTCATTTCGGCAAATGGCTGTTCAAGATCCATTTCCGTGCCCTTATATACAATTTTCGCCGTTCCTAAGACTTCCTTCGCGACGGTGCGGAACATATCCTGTGTCAGCCGCATCATGCCGTGGAAATCTGTATAGGCCTGATAGAGCTCCATCAGGGTGAATTCCGGATTGTGCTTGATATCGAGACCCTCGTTGCGGAAGACACGGCCGATTTCATAGACACGCTCAAGTCCGCCGACAATCAGTCTCTTAAGATAAAGCTCAAGAGAAATGCGGAGCTTCTTATCTTCATTTAACGCGTTAAAATGAGTAACAAAAGGACGCGCCGCTGCACCGCCGGCATTTTCGACAAGAATCGGAGTTTCGACCTCCATAAATCCCTGCCCGTCAAGATAACGGCGGATGGCGCTGATGATCTGTGAGCGTTTGACGAAGACATCCTTCGCCGCCGGATTCATAATAAGATCCACGTAACGCTGACGGTAGCGGAGATCCGTATCGGTCAGCCCGTGGAATTTCTCAGGCAGCACCTGCAGGCTCTTGGAAAGAAGCGTGACTTCCTTCGCATGAACCGTAATCTCACCCATCTGCGTCGTGAAAACAAAGCCCTTCACGCCGACGATGTCGCCGACGTCCATGCGCTTGAATTCCTTATAGGGCTCATCTCCGAGCGAATCGCGCGAAACATAGATCTGGACATCGCCTTTTAAGTCCTGGACATTCCCGAAAGAAGCCTTACCCATGATGCGCTTCGACATAAGCCTGCCGGCAATGGAAACGTCTTTTCCCTCGAATTCGGCATAGCGGTTCTTAATATCTTTGGTGTGGCAGTCCGGATCATACGTCATGATCTCGTAAGGATTTTTGCCTTCGGCCACAAGATCCGAAAGCTTCTTACGGCGGACTTTGCGGAGCTGATTCAGATCCGGTTCCTGCGCCGTCCGGACGCCTGTACCGTTTTGCCCGTTCTGCCTGTTTTGTCCGTTCTTCGGGTTACTTTCATTCTGTTCATTTAAATTCTGCTGGTTTTGATTTTCAGCCATTACACATTCCTCGTAATTTTTAGTACCTTATACTGTGCCTCTCCGCTCGGCATCGTCACCGTGACGGTCTGGCCTTTTTTCGCACCGATCAGCGCATGGCCTACCGGAGATTCATTCGAGATTTTTCCGTTCAGGCTGTCGGCTTCCGTGGATCCGACAATGGCAAATTCAAGATCTTCGTCGTAAGTCACATCATGTACTTTCACTCTGCAGCCGACCTGGATTGATTTTGTGCTGGCCTCGTCTTCGACGACAACCTCGGCATTTTTCAGAATTTTCTCAATTTCCTCGATACGCGCTTCAATGTCTCGCTGCTCATCCTTTGCCGCATCGTACTCTGCATTCTCGGAAAGATCGCCCTGTTCACGCGCTTCCTTAATTTTCTCAGAAATAGCTTTCCGCTGGTTGACCTTGAGGTCATTAAGTTCATCTTCAAGTTTTTTAAGCCCCGCATATGTTAAAATATTCTTTTTAACAGACGACGCTGCCTCTTCTTCTGGCATCAATTTTCCTCCAACATACAAAAATTGCGTGTCGCATCCAATTATGCCGCCACGCTTGCGTAATATGGTATTATACGCACTCTGTAAACAAATGTCAAGAACTCTGCCATTCCGTCAGTACTCTGTTTTCGCTTGTATTCTATGGTATTTATAAGCCTTGCCATTCTGTCAGTATTTCTTTCAGTGCCCCCAGCGTTTTCACCTCGCTAAGCTCCGCCCTGAGCGCCGCCGAATTCGGAAAACCTGCCGTATACCAGGCGGCCTGCTTCCGCATCTCCCGAATGCCGAGGTACTCGCCCTTTTCTTCGATCTGCATCTTAGCGTGCCGCAGCACCATGGCGCAGACTTCCGCTGAATCCGGGCGCGGAAGATACTCCCCTGTCTTCATAAAATGAAGACATTCCCGGAAGATCCACGGATTTCCCTGCGCGCCGCGCGCAATCATCACGAAGTCGCAGCCGGTCTCCTGCATCATGCGGACGGCCGCTAAAGGAGAGGCGACATCACCGTTTCCTATAACCGGAATGCTCACGGCTTCTTTCACTTTCCGAATGACATCCCAGTCGGCTTTTCCTGAATAATACTGCTCCCGTGTTCTTGCATGGACGGCAATGGCCGATGCGCCCGCCTCCTCGAACATCTTCGCCGCTTCCGGCGCGATAATTTCATTTTCCGTGAAACCGGAACGGATTTTAACGGTAACCGGGCGCGCAGAGGCACGGACAGCCGCCCGCACGATTGCAGAGGCGCGGGGCAGGTCGCGAAGAAGTGCGGAGCCTTCCCCGTTTTTTACGATTTTCGGAACAGGGCAGCCCATATTAAGATCGAGGATATCGCAGGGGACACCAGAAAGGCGTTCCGCGGCAAAAGCAATGGTATCGGGATCCGGCCCAAACAGCTGCATGGAAACCGGATGCTCTTCGGGTGAAATATCGATAAAATCCAGCGTCTTCTTATTGCCGTATTTTACGGCGTTGGCACTCACCATCTCCATTGAGACCAGCCCCGCACCCATTTCATGGCAAAGTACGCGGAACGGTCGGGCTGTAACACCCGCCATCGGGCCTAAAATAAGGGGATTTGCAATTGCAACTCCCCCGATGCTTCCGCCTGTAATTTTCTTCCCGCTGCTTTCTTCCGGCTGCGCAGCTGTAATATGTTTCTTATCTTCATCAGAAATCTTAATCATGATCCGTATCCGCGCCGAGCTCCGACGCAGTCTCGCCAAGCACGACAATTCTGTAATAAAGCGTGATCTTTTCAAGCAGATCCGCCTTCGTCTTCTGCATTTCTTTTATTTTCAGCTCCGACCCGATTTCATCGAAGCGCTGGTCTCCTTCAGCAGAACGTACTGTAAAATGAGGTTCCTTGTCTTCCCCGAAATCTACCGTGAGAACCCCTCCGACATCCTCCGTGTAGGTGACGCACATGATCTGCAGCTCGTCCTTCACCGCCCGGGGCATTTTATCAAAAGCCGGATTCAGGTAATATTTTTTGTTGTACCAGCTTGAACCGCACAGTGTTACTTCCATATATAATATCCTCGTACATTTGTTTAACTTCGTATAAACTTTTTAAAAGCCGGGTATACATAAGCAAAAGAACCATTCACGCAGTAAAAAGAGGACTTCGGATCTTTTAATTTCTCTCAGATCTTCAGTGTCTCTCAGGTTCTCAATGTCTCCCGGGGTGTCCGGTATCTGCAAGGCCGTCTGCATCAGACATATCCGTAAAGCCCGCGGACGGAAATTTCTCCTGTGGAGATGAGCACCGTGCTTCCGTCTTCTCTTTCAACTGCCAGCCGTCCTTTTTCATCAATTCCGCGCGAAACGGCTGTGTAAGCCCCCTTCGGATCTTCAATACGGACGGCCCGTCCGACATTAAAAAGAAGTGCATTGTAGTCCTCTTTCAGACCTTCAAGATTCTCCGTTTCAAGAAACTTTTTATAATTTTCATGAAATGCCGTCAGCACCCCGGCAAGAATTTCCGCCCGTGACAATTCTTTTTCACAAGAGTCCGCGGTCTTTGCAGTCTTCTCGGACATCGGCGATGCGTCCCCGGCAGCTTTCTTTGTCATAGGCGATGCGTCCCCGGCAGCTTTCTCAAGCATAAGCGAGGACGCCTTAAAGGCAATTTCTTCCGGAAACTCTTTCTGGTTGACGTTGATGCCGACACCGATAATGACGGCTTTAATCTGCGAACCGCGGACTTCCATCTCTGTCAGCATGCCGCAGACCTTTTTCTTATTCACAATAATATCATTCGGCCATTTGATATATGCCGGAAGGGAAAGAGCCGTCCGGATTCCCTGCGCCACGGAAAGACCCATAGCAAGTGTCAGAGCCGTCGCTTTTTCAGGCTTTATATCCGGTGTAAGAAGAAGGGAAAAATAAATATTCCGACCGCTCGGGCTAACCCAAATCCGTCCGCTCCGGCCTTTTCCCGCCGTCTGTTCATCGGCAATCACGACGGTACCCTCCGCCGCTTTGCCAGAAGCAGTATCGGAGGCTGCAGTAGAAATCCTCTGCTCTTCCCGCGTTGTTCCTTCATCAGCATCGGATATCTTCTGTTCTTCCCGCACCGTTTCTTGGGCCGGTTCCAAAGATTCCTGCACTGCTTCTTTCAGCCAGTCATTCGTGGAAGGTGTCGAGCGGCGGTACCGGATATCCGGATAAAAAGCATTTTCTCCGTCCTTTTCCAATAATTTTCTAAGTTCCGCCACCCAGACAGCATCTGTTTCAGTGTTCACCTCTATATCTCCTCATCTGCTTCCTGAAATGCATATTTTGTCTTTATCCTGCTATTCCAAGGAAACTTATCGCTGTCAAAACACCGAACACGGCTGAAGCGGCCAGAAAAAAATAGCCGATTTTCCTTCCGTGCGTCAAAAGATAAACCGTCAGAAGTACATTTAACAAAAGCCCGAGGTCTAAAATGACCTCCGGGAGGATCTCTGAATTGGTTAAAGAAAATATTCTGAGGAAAAACAGAAGAATGATCAGAGTACAAAGCACCAGTACAATGATCCCGTATAGGATTTCTTCCGGTTTCCTTTTCTCTTTCATATCTCTCCCAGCGTCGCTACCATAACAGCTTTAATTGTATGCATGCGGTTTTCCGCTTCGTCAAAAACCACGGACTGTGCGGACTCAAAGACTTCTTCTGTCACTTCATTTCCCTTGACAGCCGGCAGGCAGTGCATGAAAATCGTGGATTCCTTCCCGGTCTTTTCCATGAGCTCCTTATTGACCTGGAAAGGCTTAAGAAGCTTTACGCGTTCCGCAGCCTTCGCCTCTTCTCCCATGGAAGCCCAGACATCCGTATAAATGACATCCGCGCCACGGACAGCATCGACAGAGTCTGTGATCGTTATTGTCGACCCCGCCGCATCCGCGTAGGTTTTTGCCAGCGCAACAAGCTCCTCCTTCGGCCAGAGTTCCTTCGGTGCGATGATGGCCAGGTTTACGCCCATCTTCCCGCAGCCGACAAGAAACGAATTCGCCATATTGTTGCGGCCGTCGCCCAGGAAGCAGAAGTTCTTTCCCTTGAGGTCTCCGAGCTTTTCACGCATCGTGAGGAAATCCGCCAGAATCTGCGTCGGATGGAAATCATCCGTAAGGCCGTTCCAGACCGGGACGCCGGAATACTTTGCAAGCTTTTCAACATTTTCGTGCAGGAAACCCCGGAATTCGATACCGTCGAACATACGGCCGAGGACACGCGCCGTATCCTCGACACTCTCCTTCTTGCCAAGCTGGATATCGTTTACACCGAGATATTCCGGATGTCCGCCCTCGTCAACGCAGCCGACGGTAAAAGCACAGCGCGTCCGTGTCGAAGGCTTTTCAAAAATCAGGGCAATATTCTTGTGCTGCAGGCTTGTTCCGAATACGCCCATTTTCTTCTTAAGCTTCAGGTCCGCCGCCAGATCAAGGAGATATGAAATCTCTTCCGGCGTAAAATCTTTAAGTGTCAAAAAACTCCGTCCGTGTAAATTCATGTATAATCACCTTCCATTTCATCTTTAATTTCTTTTGTCAGCGAATCCGTCATGATTTCATTTTCACAGCCGCCGAGATCCGCATCCGCAATAATCATTCTGGCAAATGGCGGAAAATCGCGTATTTCCGTATCATCCATAGCCTTTTTGATGGCAAAAAGCAGGCTGTCCGGCGTATAAATATGCCATTTATTAATTTTCAGAAGCTTTGCCGTAGCCTCGAGCATGCTGTTATAAAGCTCTTTATAGCTCCAGTCCGGACTAAGTCCCAGCGTTACGGCGAAACCGGGATAAACATGCTCGACGTAGTCGCGTACCAGCTTTTCCTTCTTTACCGGCAGGTTCGGAAACAGTTCCGTAAGTATGCTTTCCCCGAAAAGCTCCGCCATCTTCGCCAGTTTGGAAAGGAAATAAATGGCGTCCATCCCCTCTTCGTCAAGGTAATAGAGCGCTCCCGACAGGCCGTATAAAACCCTGAGCCCGGAAAAATAACCGTAGACGATGTTCTTGCGGCTGTTCTCCTCGTTAAATGCAAGGATGCTCCCAAGCGGCCGCTTCGGCGCAATCTCCAGAACATTCACATCCTCCGGAATCTTCGTATTGCGTACGAAGCCGATTCCGAAAATGCGCACCACAATGATATCTTTATAGTCTTTTTTAAGGAGCACGTCAATCGGAACATTATCGCCCGTACCCCCGTCAACGTAATGCGTCCCCTGAACTTTCTCCGTCTTGAATACGGGAGCCATATAAGCGGTCGCCAGAAGAAAATCCCGGATTTCGTCATCCGTCTTGTCCTTGAGATCAATCACCTCTTCTTCTCTTTTGTCAAGGTTCATGCTGACGACATTTAAGTCTCCCGGAAATGCCCGGAGCTTTTCGCAGTCCACATTTCCCGCAATCATATGCTTAAGCGGCGTCACATCGACGCCCCTGTTCTTTATGAAATTCACGGTCGCGTTCCATGCTTCTCCAAGAGGTGCTTTTCCCTTCAGAAAAAGATCCATCTTTTCGTCGTCAACGTCCATGATCTTGCTGTAAGTAAGGTTAAGCCAGACGCTTTTTGCCTTCTCCCAGTCTCCCATCGCAATAAAGGCTCCGTTCAGGCCTCCGACGGAAGCGCCGGCAATTCCCTTAATCCGGACGCCAGCTTCAATCAGTGCTTTCCACACACCGATCTGGTAAGCCCCCTTTGCGCCCCCGCCTTCAAGGACAAGGCCGTATTCCCGATCTGTATCAATGACTGGCTTCATCCGCCGTCCCTCCTCTGCCTTGCAGCCTCATACATCAGTATTCCCGCCGCCATAGCCGCATTCAATGATTCCACCCTGCCTGCCATCGGTATCCGGATGAGACGGTCAGCCTGATTGGCCAGATTCTCCGAAAGGCCGCGGCTTTCATTTCCGATAAAAAACACCGTTCCCTTCCGGTAATCGCCTGCGGTATAAGGGGCCTCGGCACCCAGATACGCCGCATAGGAAAGAACGTCCCGGACCATCATCAAAGAAAGAAGCGAGGTCATGTCCGCAACATAAAAATGCGGGACGCGGTAAATGGAACCCATGGTGGACCGTATCGTCTTGGGATTATAAAAATCAACGGAACCCTCCGTAAGGAAAACGGCATCCGCGCCGGCAGCCTCCGCCGTACGCAGGATTGTTCCGGCATTTCCGGGATCCTGAAGATTTTCCAGAATCAGGAAAAGAGGATTCTCTTTTGCCAGCACGCTTTCCTGGTCGAACTTCATCTTCTTAAGAACCGTCAGAATTCCCTGGGGAGACTGCGTGTCCGAAAGACCCGCAAAACGTTCCTCGCTGATATCCAGGAGCCTGCCGGCGTTTTCCGGAATCCTGCTTATGATATCCGGGTGCTCCGCAGCAAATGCTTTCGTCGTGCAGACCATGACAATCTGTTCCTTCGGAGCTTCACAGAAAAGCTTAATCCCTTCCGTGATAAAAAGGCCCTGCGTATCGCGGGCCTTTTTATTCTTCTCTAAAAGTTTTATTTCCTTAAATGAAACATCCATCATTGATTACAGCTGCTCGTCTTTCAGAGCCTCTTCGGACTTATAATAGTTATGGGAAAGCGAACGTGCAATCTCCACCTGATACTGCGACAGACCCTTGCTCATTTCCAGTGCCTCGATAATATCGAAGTCCTGGAATTCGCCGTTCATGTAGCCAACCACACGCTTTGTCTTGCCGGCAATCAGAAGGTCGACGGCCATGCATCCCATCGTGGAAGCGTAAACCCTGTCTTTTGCCGTCGGGCTGCCGCCGCGCTGCATGTGCCCCAGGATTGTCGCACGCGTCTCAATGCCCGTAGCGGCCTCAATCCGTCTGGCCATGGATGCGGAATGTCCGACGCCCTCGGCATTGATGATAATATGATGCGTCTTTCCGCGCCTTCTGTTGTCGATAATATTATCGATCAGCTTCTGCTCGTCATAGTCATAGGTTTCCGGAAGAAGAATGTCTTCCGCGCCGTTGGCGATGCCGCACCACAGTGCGATATAGCCGGCTCTGCGGCCCATAACTTCGATAATGCTGCATCTTTCATGGGAAGTCGATGTATCACGGACTTTATCGATGGCTTCCATGGCTGTATTGACAGCTGTATCAAAACCAATCGTATATTCCGTGCAGGCAATGTCAAGATCAATCGTGCCCGGAAGCCCGATGACATTGATGCCTTCATTTGCCAGCTTTTCTGCGCCGCGGTAGGAACCGTCGCCGCCGATGACGACAAGGCCTTCAATACCGAACTTGCGGCAGACCTCCGCCGCGCGCTTGATACCTTCCGGCGTACGCATTTCCTTGCAGCGGGCGGTATAAAGAACCGTGCCTCCGCGTTCAATCGTATCGGAAACATCCTTGGCCTGCATCTCCTTGATGTCTTCTTCAATAAGACCCGAATATCCCCGGCGTACGCCCATAACCTTAAGGCCTCTTGCAATGCCCCTGCGGACAACTGCCCTTATTGCTGCATTCATACCCGGTGCATCGCCGCCGCTTGTCAGAACTCCGATTGTCTTAATTTGTTTCTTCTCCGCCATTTCTATACCTCCCCCGAGGGGTTGCAATTTTTCTGAAAACATATTTTTATTTTAAAGCAAAATCACTCACTTTTCAACACTTTTCCGCGTGATTCGTACCGTCACGCAGCCATCACCGTAAATTTTTTTCAGTGTTTCAAGCATTTCCCCTGTAATCTTCACCGTAAATCCCTCCGGAAGCTTCCGATAGGCTTTCTTATCCTTCAGATAAATGAAAACAGGATCGATTCCGTCGGATTCTGAAATGAGCCCCATAAGCTCGTCTTTTGCATCTTCCCAGGCTTCAGAATCCGGAAATGCAATCCACAATTCCCGCGGAATCTCATCGAAGGGCGTAATCTTATCACAGATCAGCTTGCTCGGCTTTTCATCTTCAGCCGAGACCCTGCCTTCGACAAAAATCTTGCTGTCTTCCACCAGCTGTGTCTTATACTGCTCATAAACCTTCGGAAACACCAGCACTTCAACCGATCCGACCAGATCCTCGACTGTAATGAAAGCCATCGTCTTATTGTTCTTCGTGTATTTGATTGTCTTGGCCGTAATCATTCCGCCGATGATCTCACGGGCGCCATTTTCCACTTTCGGCTCATTGGTTTCCTCATCCGGCATAAAATCCGAGGAAACTGCAGAGACGTGCATTCTTAAAAGATCCGTCCAGTCCTCGAGCGGATGGCCGCTTAAGTAGACGCCGAGCACTTCTTTTTCAAAGGCCAGTTTTTCCTCCTTTGAGTACTCCCCGACTTCAGGCAGCCGTATTTCAAACTGCTGTTTCGTTTCAGGGCTCATAAAATCAAAAAGACTCAGCTGGCCGTCCATCTTCTCCTTGCTGTCTGCCGCAGCCGCATCAAGAACGCGGGCATAAACCTGCATCAGCTGCTTCCTCGTTCCGCCGAGACCGTCCAGAGCACCGGCCTTGATCAGGTTTTCAATAGCCCGTTTATTGATGTCTTTTCCGTATGTCCGGTCGATAAAGTCCCGGATGGAAGCATACGGTCCGCGCGCCGTGCGTTCCGAAACGATCATATCGATGACGCCGCGGCCGATGCTCTTTATGGCATAGAGGCCGTAGCGGATCTTCCCGTCTTCAGAGGTAAAGGGTCCCAGTCCGCTGTTCACGGATGGCGGCAGAATTTTTATCTTCATTTCCCGGCAGTGCAGAATGTATTCCGCGCACTTATCCGGATTGTCGATGACGGATGTCATCAGGGCGGCCATAAACTCAACCGGATAGTAATATTTCAGGAAAGCCGTCTGCATGGAAATGACAGCATAGGCCGCCGCATGCGATTTGTTGAAAGCATAATTGGCGAAATCCGTCATCTGGTCGAAGATTTTATTGGCGACCTCTTCTTTAATCCCGCGCTTTATACAGCCCGGCACGCCTTCCTCCGGATTCCCGAAGACAAAATTGCGGCGTTCCTTCTCCATGACGGAAGCTTTTTTCTTCGACATCGCACGGCGTACAAGATCGGAACGGCCCATACTGTAGCCGCCCAGATCACGGACAATCTGCATGACCTGTTCCTGGTAAACGATACATCCGTACGTCGGTGCAAGAATCGGCTTCATCTCCCTGCATTCATAAGTAACGCTCTCCGGATGCTCTTTTCCTTCGATATAGCGCGGAATGAAATCCATCGGACCCGGCCGGTAAAGCGCGATCCCGGCAATGATGTCTTCCAGCGATTTCGGCTTCAGTTCCTTCATGAAGGCTTTCATACCGGAGCTTTCCAGCTGGAAAACGCCTTCTGTCTTTCCTTTACCGATCATCTCCATGACCGCGGGATCGTTATAATCAATATTCTTAAGATCCAGATTTTTCTCCGGCAGACGCCTGTTGACAAGCTTCACGGCATTCTGCACGACCGTCAGCGTCCGGAGCCCCAGGAAGTCCATTTTGAGAAGCCCCAGCTCTTCGAGAGCCGTCATCGTGTACTGGGTCGTAATGGAACCGTCGGCCGCCCTCGAAAGCGGCACATACTCTACGACCGGCTTCTGTGAGATGACAACACCGGCCGCGTGCATCGAAGTGTTGCGCGGCAGTCCTTCCAGCCTTTTTGCCATCGTAATCAGCTTATGGACCTCGTCGTCCTCGAGATAACGCTGTTTTAAATCGGGATTCATTTCCAGCGCTTTGTCGAGCGTAATATTCAGCTCTTTCGGAATCATTTTCGCAATTTCATCAGCTTCGGAGTAAGGAAAGTCCAGTGCTCTTGCCACGTCGCGGATAACGCCGCGTGCCGCCATCGTACCGAAAGTAACGATCTGGACGACGCGGTCTTTCCCGTATTTCCCGACGACATAATCTATGACATCCTGCCTGTGCTCAAAGCAGAAATCGACATCGATATCCGGCATCGTGATACGCTCCGGATTCAGGAAACGTTCAAAAATGAGGTTATACTTAAGGGGATCCAGCTCCGTGATGCCGAGAGTATAAGAAACCAGGGAGCCGGCTGCCGAACCCCGCCCCGGACCCACAATGATGTCGTGATCCTTCGCGAACTTCACATAGTCCCAGACAATCAGGAAGTAATCGACAAATCCCATGCTCCGGATCGTGGAAAGCTCATAGTCCAGCCGCTGCGTAAGGACAGAGGTCACATGACTGTACTTTTCCTTCAGCCCTTTCCGGCAGAGCATATTCAGGTAAGACCAGGAATCGTAGCCTTCCGGCACATCGAATTTCGGCAGTTTGCGCTCGCCGAAGGTAATTGTGACATTGCAGCGTTCCGCGATTTTTCCGGTATTTTCAATAGCCTCCGGAATGTAGGAAAAGAGCGCCCGCATTTCTTCTTCCGATTTAACGAAATACTGTCCGCCTTCATAACGCATGCGGTCTTCGTCCGTGACCTTCTTCGCCGTCTGGATGCACAGAAGGATATCGTGCGGCTCGGCATCTTCCTTATAAGTATAATGGACGTCGTTCGTGCAGACCAGAGGAAAGCCTTCCTCTTCATGCATACGGATCAGCTGCATGTTGACATGCTTCTGCTCCGGGATGCCGTGATCCTGGAGTTCAAGGAAAAAGTTGCCGTCGCCGAAAATATCCCGGTATTCATACGCAGAAGCTTTCGCGGCATTATAGTCCCCCCGGGCAATGGCTCTCGGAATCTCCCCGGCCAGACAGGCGGAAAGGGCGATGATGCCTTCATGGTATTTTCTCAGGATCTCCTTATCGACCCTGGGACGGTAATAAAAGCCGTCGACAAAACCGGCTGACACGATCTTCATCAGATGCGCGTAGCCGGTATTATTTTCCGCAAGCAGGACAAGATGGTAGTAACGGTCGTCACGGGCATTCTGTTCCTTATCAAAGCGGCTGCCCGGCGCGACATAAACTTCGCATCCCAGGATCGGCTTGATTCCGGCCGCCGCAGCTGCTTTGTAAAAATCGATGCAGCCGTACATGACGCCGTGATCTGTAATAGCCGCGCTCGTCATTCCGAGCTTTTTTACCTGAGCGACATATTCTTTTATCTTGTTCGAGCCGTCAAGAAGTGAATATTCTGTATGGACATGAAGATGTGTAAAGGGCATTTATCTCTTTTTTTCCTTTTTTGTATGACGGAACTGGAAAATGATGCCAAGAACCGCCAGAAGAATCCCGCCGATAAGCGTAACGGCCGTTTTAAAAGACTGGTCAATGTACGGCACTGCCTTCGGAAGGACATTCGTCATAAGATGCGAAAAGAATGCAAACCCTCCGGCCAGTCCTGAAGAAAGAATGACCATCGGGCGGACAAAATACATGGAAATGATACCGGCAGCAATTCCCGCGGCAATCGCTATGATAATAACAATAGTCGTATCCAGACGGCCATAGGCAATCCCCGCCGCGACAATTCCGAAAGCCAGACCCGTCAGAATAAAAATTCCGACCTTATAAAGGAAAAAGGAGACTGCTGCAAGGGCAATGCCTATGACAAGTGTTATGACCAGTCCGTAAGGCGATCCGATCCCCAGACGCGCGGAAAGGAAAATGCCGAGCAGGATGCCGGCGATAAAACCAATCACTGCCGTGAAAAACCGGAGAAGCTTGTATCCCAGGAAGCAGAAAAGCAGTGACATGATCATGGTAACCACGATACCGACGGTACCCCATTTTTCAAAGGACGGAACCTGTGCTGAAAATTGCTGAACCATTTCATTTAAAAATGTCATAAGATCCTCCCCACCTGAAAGATAATGAAAGTGACGACCCAGGCTATCGCCAGCTGGAATACTATAACAAAAGCCGTGTACTTCCTGCTCCCCGATTCCCTGCGGATCGTAGCCATTGCCGCGATGCACGGAACGTAAAGCAGACAAAAAACCATAAGACAATAAGCATTTAAGGGACCGAAACCCATCGCCGAAAGATCCGTAACCATTTTACTCATGCCGGCAGCCGACTGCACATTCGAGATTCCGAAGAGCACCGCGCAGCTGGATACTACGACCTCTTTCGCCGAAATGCCGGCAATCAGCGCCACGACAATCTGCCAGTAGCCCAGTCCCAGCGGTACGAATACCGGGACAATCGCTTTTCCGGCAAGCGATCCGAAGCTGTTTTCCATGCTGCTGCCGACAAAACCGGACGGTCCGAAATTAAGGATAAACCACATGACAATCGATGCGATAAAAATAATCGTCCCGGCGCGTGTCAGATAATCCTTCACCTTTTCCCACACATAAATGAAAATCGTGTGCGAACTCGGCCTCTTATATTCCGGGAGCTCAATCAGAAGGTCGTTCTCATAGGGCTCCTTATCAAAAAGCTTAGCCAGAAAAGCCACCAGAAGTCCCAGGAGGAAGCCTGCCGCATAGAGTGAAAACGCAGCCAGACCCGCAAACTTCGGGAAAAACATGCCGGAAAACAAAACATAAATCGGAAGCTTCGCCGAACAGGAAAAGAACGGCGTAATCAGCATCGTGCGGAAGCGGTCCTTTCGCGTCGCCAGTGCGCGTGACGCCATGATGGCGGGAACCGTACACCCGAAGCCCAGGATCATCGGGATAAAGGCTTTTCCCGAGAGACCGAGCCGCCCCATAACGCCGTCCATGACATAGGCGACACGTGACATATATCCTGAGTCCTCCAGAAAAGCCAGAGCCAGGAACAACACGAAAATATTCGGCAGAAATGTCAGGATTCCGCCGACGCCTGCGATAATGCCGTCACACAAAAGCGAAATGACCGGCGATGCCGCGCCTGCGGACGCAAGGCCGCTGCGCACTGCATTTGAAAAAAGATCCAGCAGGTATTCGAGCCCGCCCTTCATGGCATTTCCCACGGCAAAGGTCAGGACGAAAACGCCCGCCATAATCAGCAGAAAAATCGGCAGCCCCAGCCATCTGTTTGTAAGGATCCTGTCGGCCCGGTCTGTCGCCGCTTCCTTTGTATCTTTATTTACAAGGCATTCGTCTATGACTTCTTCAATAAAATCATACTTCTGCGTAATGATATCGTCTTCGTAGCTGCGGTCAATGACGTCCGGCAGGTCAAGAGGATATTTTTCGGCAATTTCCGTATCCTTTTCCAGTTCCTTGATGGCATGCCAGCGGTAATTTGTAAGCGAAGGATAAAGTTCTTTAAGCTTCACGGACACAGCATCGATCTTGTCTTCTATTTCATCGGAATACACCATGACGTACTGCTGATGATGGTGATGCTGATGATGGCTCTGCGATTCCTTATTATGCGTGTGCTGGTGGATCAGCGGCGACTGCTTCTCGGAAGAATCCGCGTGGTGGGCTGCCGCATGCATCAGGATATTGAGGCCCTTCTTCGTACGCGCTGAAATCGGGATACAGGGGATGCCCAGCATTTCCGGAAGACGGTGGAAATCGATTTCCATGCCGCGCTTCTCCACGATGTCCATCATATTGAGCGCCAGGATAACCGGCTTTCCGAGCTCGATGAGCTGCAGCGTAAGGTAAAGATTCCGTTCAAGCGCCGAAGCATCCGCAATATCAATGATCAGATCCACTTCATCGCTTAAAATGAAGTTCCGGCTGACCGTTTCTTCCATCGTATAAGCCGTCAGGCTGTAAGTACCGGGAAGGTCGACAAGCTTGAAGGTATCATCGTGATACTTCATCGCTCCTTCCTTCTTTTCAACCGACACACCCGGCCAGTTGGCAACCTTTAAATTCGCGCCTGTATAATCATTAAACAGTGTCGTCTTGCCGCAGTTCGGATTCCCGGCAAATGCAATCGTCAGTGTCTTTTTATAGGTTCCGGTCTCTTCCTTTTCATGGACGGCCGCATCCTCTTCCTTATCCGCAGCTGCGGCAAAATCCGCCGGCTCTCCCGCTTCAGCTTTACTCCTGAGAGATTCGGAAGCCGCTTCAGCTTCAGCTGTCATATCAGGCTGTCCGGCTGCCGCCTTCGCTTCAGCTGTCACATCAGGCTGTCCGGCTGCCGCCTTCACGTTTCGTTCATTTTCCGCATCAATGTTCATGGACGGCCACCTCCTTTACAGAAATATGCGAAGAAATGCCCTTCCCGACGGCAAAACGCGTCCCGCGAAGCTTCATGATCACAGTGCCATGCTCCTTGGTTTCCGTTACGTCAATGTCTGTTCCTTTCGTCATTCCCAGCGCTTCGAGACGGATATGAAGCCCAATAGGAAGATCAACGCTCTCCACCTCGTATGTTTTACCTGATTCCGCTTTGTCCAGTGTCACTTTGCCCCTTTCCCGATCCGACTTCGCTTCATCGACTGTTTTGCAGCGAATTTCAAAACGCCTGAAACGTCTGAAACCGCAGCGTCAAAAATCTTTAATGCTTGAAACACCGGTTCTACAGCATCCTCTGAATTTATTTCCTCGCAGACGCTATGCGGCAATATCAGAGCGCCTTAATCTTTCCGTCCCCGATATTCACCTGGTGCTCCTTATAAAGGTGCCCGACAGCCCTCTTAAATGCGGCTTTTGAAAGTCCGAAAGCCTCATGGATCGCCTCCGGATCCGCTTTATCGTCAAATGGCAGCTCGCCCTTATAATCTTCTCTGATTTTTTCCAGCACGGCCTCCGCATCTGTTCCCAGCTGCAGATACGCCTTCCGGCCTGCCGAAAGATCCAGCTTTCCGTCTTCCTTGACATTCGTAACGCGTACCGTCACTTTATCGCCCGGCTGGAAATCCGTCACCTCGCGCTTCGGGATCATACCGGAGTACATATCATCCACGGCAATAAATACCCCGAAATTCGCTGCCAGCTGATAAACCGTACCGCTGACAGTATCGCCGACCTTATAAGGCGGATCCTGGCGCAGATACGGATAGAGCTTCATCGTTGCCGCAAGACGTTCGCTTTTATCGACATAAAGCGCCACAAGGACACTGTCGCCGGCGGCTGCTTTTTTTGTCTGCTCATGGAAGGGCAGGAAAAGATCCTTTTCCAGGCCCCAGTCAAGAAATGCACCGATCTTCGTCACTTCCCTGACATTCAGACGGGCCACGCCGTGCAGCAGGATTTTCGGTTCTGCCGTCGTTGCAATCAGACGATCCGAAGAATCTTTGTAAATGAAAACCGTTATTTCATCGCCTGCCTGTATTCCTTCAGGCACCATCTTAATCGGCAAAAGGACACGTTCATCATGTCCGGCCGCACGGCTTTCGCCGAGATAAACCCCGAAATCCTCCAGTTTTACAACCGTAAGTTTCTGCTTCTTTCCTAATTCAATCATACTCTTCACCCATTTTTTCCCGCAAGCGGGAAACTTGTTTGACTTTTGACGCTTGTTTTCCCGCAGGCGGGAAACTTTTTGACTTTTGACGCTTGTTTTCCCGCAGGCGGGAAACTT
>DCDB01000229.1 GCA_002316215.1 Lachnospiraceae bacterium UBA1066
AAGACGAGACGTTTGACCTTACGGTAGAAAAAACGGAATATGACGCGTTGATGACGGAATAGATTTTCTGCTGACGATATTGATAATGAATCAGATACAAAGGGGCTGGCTCTTAGAGATTGCCATGTGCGGTTGATCTCTAAGATGCCGGCTTTTTTATTACGGAGGATTTAACTGGTGCGAAAACGAAATGTTTCCGCCGTCGGTATACCATGGCATATTTTCTTCAGCGTTTCGCACAAAAACATATTCAGGAAATTTTGTCATGGAATATCTGCGGCTGCTTTCCGGGCAATCAAGAGAGGATTCGAAAGAAATAATGTTGGTTCAAAAGGTACTTTTGACGCTTATAAAAGTTTCCTGCAGGCAGGAAACTTTTTTGAATTTTGACGTTTGCATCAATAAATCACTATATTGTCCGATTTTAGTGTACAATGAGAATAAGAAAACAGCGGAAATACAATAACAGTGAAAATAAGCAAACAGGGGATATACGACAAAAATGAGAATACGAGAGCAACGGGAGGTTCTGTGAAATGAAGGAAGAAAGTGACGGTTCCGTAAAAGATGCGCGAAAGTGTGTACCGGAGAAGGAAGGCACGGATCAGTATATACCCGGCCAGATTATTTCAAAGATAACAGGATATGTTAAAGTAGTGATCGCGGGTCTCATCCTGGCTGCTCTTATTATCGCCACGGTCCGGATCATCATGCGTTTCCCGATTCTGTGGTCGGCGGAAGGCACGGAGGGTTTTACGGAAATCATCGGGTATTTCTTCACTGTCATCATCGGCATTGAGATTATCCATATGCTTTCAAAGCACACGCCGGGTTCCGCTCTTGAGGTAGTGCTTTTTTGCATTGCCCGCTACATTATTGTTTCCGAAGGCAGCGGCCTCGACAAGCTTCTGGCCGTAGCAGCGATTGGAATCATATTCGTTATCCGTAAATTCGCCTTTGTCCGTTCGTTCGAAGAAAACGACTGAAGAAAAATCCTCAAAACATTCGGGATCCGCTAATTTACTGCGCAGATTGCTTTTTCCTCATGTTTTAGCGTGTCCGGGGTCAAAAGGCTTTTCCTGCAAGCTGGAAGTTTTTTGGGCTTTTGACGCTTCCGCCATGATATTCCGGAGTATTCGGTAGAGGGTCTCAGGTTCGATGGGTTTGGCAATATGTCCGTTCATGCCGGCATCCAGGCATTTGCGGACATCGTCAGAGAAAGCGTCGGCAGTCATCGCGACGATGGGAATTGTTTTCGCATCCGGACGGCCTGCCGCCCGGATTTTTTCAGTAGCTTCATAGCCATTCATGACAGGCATGCGGATGTCCATGAGGATCGCATCGTATTGTCCGGCGGAGGAAGCAAGGAACATATCCGCTCCGGTTTTGCCGTTTTCGGCAGTTGACACGATGATTCCCTTTTTCTCCAGCAGGGATTTTGATATTTCCTGGTTCAGCGGATGATCTTCACAAAGAAGGATATGTTTTCCGACAAGCAGGGAATCATCCGGGCTCATCTTATCGTCCGTGCCAGGACGGGGAGCGTCCACAGTTTCAGCCGGTACTGTATTAAATGCAAGATCAATGAAAAAAGCGGAGCCCTTTCCGACCCGGCTTTCCACGCGGATGCTTCCGCCCATGAGCTCGACCAGCTGTCTGGTAATGGCCATGCCGAGGCCTGTGCCGTTATGAAGAATGCTTTCGCTTCGTCTTTCCTGGGAAAACGGGTCAAAAAGCGTCTTCTGGAATTCTTCGCTCATGCCGATACCGTTATCGCGGACAGAAACGTGCATCTGCAGGCGTCCGTCAGGCATGATTTCCCCCAAAGTTTTGTACTCAATCCGTCCGCCTTCGGGTGTGAATTTAACGGCATTGCTTAAGATGTTGAACACAATCTGGTTGATCCGGAGTTTGTCCTGCAGCGGAACGACATCTTTCGGGATATCGATCTGATAGTCGATAATCTGATCCTTCGCTGCCACGAGGGGTTTTACCACGGCTTCCATGTAGGCGGAGAATTCCTGCGGAGTATACGGCTCCGGATGAAGTTCGATCTTTCCGCTTTCCGCCTTGGACATATCGAGCACGTCATTTATGAGCCCGAGCAGGAACTTAGAAGAAGTATCGATTTTATCGAGATTACTTTTTATCTTTTCTGTATCACTTTCATTTTTTGAAAGGTAGGTCATGCCGATGATGCCGTTTAAAGGAGTCCGGATATCGTGGCTCATGCGTGAAAGAAAATCGGATTTCGCTGCATTTGCGCGTTTGGCTTCGTCCAGCGCTTCCCGCAGCTTCTTTTCCTGCTCAAGCTGGCGGCGCTGTATATCGGTATAATCAGAGCGGACCAGCCCGATGATATGGTATTCCGGATCAACAGAAAAAAATTCAACCTGCTTGACCCGGAGAGCGCCGTTTTCCACGATAGAAAATGTAAGCGAGCACCGCTTTCCGGAATTCAGCATATGCATGACATTCTTGAGCTTCATGAATTCCGTACAGGATTCCCGGTCGGAAGAGATGACGAAACGACCGTTGTACTCCGTCATCTCCTGCTCGAAATTGCAGCCGTTCCTGAGCTTCTTTCCGCCGAGAGAACCGTCCGGTGAAGTGTAGAAGAAGACTTTTCCGCTTTCGGCATCAATACAGCAGATGTAGTCATATTGCGTTGATGCGAGTTTGTCCATGACGGCAGCGGTGATTTTTTCACGGCTGATATCGCTGATTGCGCTGAAAGCAATAATTTCGCCGTTTCCCGGCTGCTTTGTCAGGTTAACAGTGTTGCGGACCCATGTGATATTTCTGTCCGCTGCATAGTAGGGATGCTCAATGGTGCGTATCGTTTCCCCCCGGCCGAAAGCGTCAAGCATGGCTTTCCTTGAATAAAAAGCGCTGCAGCGTTCGCGGTTGCGGCTGCCGGGAATAGCTGAAAGGATTGACTGTACATACCGGTCGTAATCAGTGATTCCGCGAGCCTGAATCAAAGGCCGCCTGCCGTCTACATATTCAATGAAGTTTTTGGTCAGGTTTACGCGCCGCACAGCAATATAAGTGCCGGCTACAGAGTTCAGATAGGACTGCGCCGCGTCATACTGATCTTTAAGCTGTTCTTCCTGTTTCTTTATATCTGAGATATCCGTGTAGACAGCATAAAGGTACTGATTTTCGCCGAAAGTGAATTTGTTAAATGTAACGCTGACCCAGATATAGGTCCCGGATTCCGTGATGATCCGGTATATCTGGTGAAAGGGAACGCTGTCCGCCAGATGCTCCTTGATATATAACATGACGCGCATGCAATCTTCCGGGTGGACGCTGCCGTAGGTATTTGACCGGTGGAGATTGCTTTGCTGCGAGTAGCCGCACATGCGGCAGAATTCTTCGGAATAGGATTCCGGAATGACGGTACGGTCGTCCCGGATGCGGAAAAGTGCGGAACTGGAAGGAAGTGCGGCAATCGTATCGACCATTTTTCTTTCCATCTGCATTTTTCTTTTTTCTTCGAGTTCTTTTTGCTGATGCAGATAAAGCAAAGTCACATCCGAGTCTATGATGATAATGCTGTCTTTTTGTTCATTCAGATAGTAATGCTGCAGTTTTCGGTATACGCTGCCGCGTTCCCGGGAATGTCCGTGGAAGACAAGCTCATAAACACCGTTTGCGTCCAGCTCGGCGCGGATTCGGGAAAGCTCCGTTCCCTCAAGGTACTTCTTACGGTCTTCCGGTGAAACCCAGTCTTCGGCGCCGTTCTTGCGCATTTCGTTGAAATCGCAGCGGACGCCGATACCCTGGAAGCTGCGGTGATACTCTGTATTTAAATCAGGGCTGATTAAAACAGGCTCCACAGTTTCGGTACTTATGCTGATCAGTGCAATAAGATCATATTCCCGTCCGGTAATGACGTTGAAGATTTCACTTTGGCGTATTTCTTTTGAAATATCGAGAGAATAGATAACACCCTCGATGTCGCCGCTTTCGGGATTCTTCAGGAGGCTGATATATGTGCGGACCCAGAAAAGCCTGCCTGCCTCATCAATGCGGCGGTAATCTACATGGAGATTCTTCTTCCGGGAACTATATTTTTCAATAAGTTTTTTACGGTCAAAGACAGCATAGAAAAGATCCTGGTCTTTGGTATCAGGAATCAGCCTTCGGCACTGGGCGAAGAGGCCGTCTACGGTTTCTGCTTTCAGCGTGTTCACGATAAATTGTGAAATGCCGTTGCCTTCATAGCATTTATTCTGCGAAAGATTCAGCTGGAAGGTGCAGAGGGCTTTGGGATTTGCAGTCAGGATCGACTGGATGGACTGATGAAAACTGAGCTGCTCGTGCTTTTCTGCCGTGATATCGATTCCGCTGCCATACGCGCGTACAGGTCTGCCGTTTTTATCTTTCAGGACAATGTAGGAGATGCGGTCGCAGACAGGTACATCCTGCTCCGAACGACGGAACCATACGTCCGCCGTTGTGTGTTCTTTGCCGGAACGGATATCGTTATACAGCCTGAGGAAGTTTTCGCGATCTGTATCGGTAAGCCCCATGGAAAGCATACAGTCGGGTACATTTTTAAGGACATTGCCGGTGATACCATAGCGTTCTCTGGCAAAACTGCTGTTGATATCCTCCGGAACGATCAGGGTTTTTGTCTCAACATCATATTCCCATACAGCCAGGTGTGCGCTGCTGATGGCCAGCTCATACCGTTTGCGTTCTCCTTCAAGAGTGTGTTCGGCTCGTACCAGATCGTCGATATCCGTGTAAGAATTGTACCAGATGAGACGTCCGCCGTGCCTTTCGGCAATCGTGGCATGGAGATTGTACCAGCGGTAGCCGCCGGAGCCCTGAAGAATGCGGATGCTGCAGTTCAGGTCGCTGTTTTCCAGGATCGCCCGGGAGATTTCATTGGTTAAAATCACACGGTCATCTTCGTAAATGGCGAGCGAAGGATTTTCCCGGATTTCAGGCCCGCGGTCTTCGCGGCGGACGTGCAGCATGGCGTAATAGCCGTTATTCAGGTAAATTGTGGAGTATTTTCCGTTTTCATATGAAAAGATGCCGACTCCGTTCGGAATCCGGTCTATGAAATCTTTATCGAAAGCATATGGTTCTGATGAACCTTTTTCTTTCATCTGTTTCCCTCCGGTCAGTACAGTGCCGCGCCCGGCATATGAAAAAGAGCTGTGGAGCCGGAGACATCAGGGCGGCATTTGAATAAATATTCATTTACATAGAATACTATAGCCGAGGAGGGGGTCAAAGTCAACTATATGAATAATCTGAGAAATTCGGTGGTTTTCTGATATTGAACTTCTGAGTTTTTCATATGGCTTATTACTGGAGAATTTATAAATGCAGAGTATATTACCGCATCTTTTTACCGAGGAAACCGGAAATTTTGATATGTAAAACATTCAGGGCATAGCGGCGGACACAGTTTTACCACATTTTAAACACAGTTTCAGCAAATAAAAGACACAGGAGGCTGGTAAATTTAAGCATTGGGATAAAGAATCGGGATGCCGGCAAACGGTTTCGGGAACGGAGGGTTTCATGTCAGGAAAGAAATTGCCCAGAAAGAAAATGTCGAAGAAAAAAAAGATCATTTTGATTTCGTCGATCACGGCAGCAGCAGCCGCTGCAGCGGCCGTAGGCTATTTTGTCATTTTCCCGAGAGTTATGATGGCTCAGGGGATGGCAAAAATGGCGCAGGGTTCGCAGGTTGCATCAGCGCAGGTGACGACGGGCTCCATCAGCAACACGGTTGTCGGAACAGGGACGCTGAAGGACGATGATCCGGAGGATATCGTGATTCCGACGGGGATTACCATTGACAAGGTGCTGGTCTCAAGCGGAGATACTGTGACGGAGGGCGAAGCCCTGGCGACCGTCAACAAGACGTCGGTTGAAACGGCCATCAGCAAGATCCAAAGCTCACTTTCGACGCTTGATACGGAGATTGCGGCGATCAGTGACGATACGACGGATGAAACCTTTACGGCTAAACTTTCGGGGCGCGTCAAGGAAATCTATATGACTGAGGGAGACAGCGCTTCGGATGTCATGAAAGCCAGCGGAAGCCTGATGACGATTTCTGCGGACGGATGCCTTGCCGTGGATCTTTCGAACAGCGGTGCGGCGGCTGTCGGTGATGCGGCGACGGTTACGCTTTCCGACGGGACGGCCGAGAGCGGAACGGTAGCGAAGGCGGCCGGCGATACGGTGACGGTTACGCTGACAGATCATGGAACGACTGTCGGTGACCTGGTTTCCGTGACGCTGGATTCCACAGGCGTATCCATGGGGAGCGGCCGGCTTTACGTGCATCAGCCCTATGAAGTTACCGCCACCTCAGGAACGGTCGGGGACATCTATGTGGTTGAAGACGAAGCAATCAGCATTGGCGACAGCCTCTTCGAACTGGATGATGTACAGGACACAGCTAAGAAGGACGAGCTCCTTTCCGAGCGCGAGGACGAGACGGATGCGTTAAATGAAATGCTCTCTCTTGAGCAGAGCGGAGAGATCCTTTCAACCCTGAACGGTACAATCGCGGATATTAATGTATCAGACAATACGGAGGTTACGAAATCTTCGTCTTCCTCGTCCGCCTCATCTTCCTCCGCCTCTTCGTCCTCGACGAAGACAGGCGGTACGGGCGGCATGACGGCGACGGCTTATACGGCAGGCGGAACATCAGCTGCCGGAACAGGAGATGCCGGAACAGCAGCGGATACCGGAACGGTTTCGGATGATGGAGCGGCTGTGAATACGGCTTCCGGAAAGGTTTCCGGTTTTACGCTTCTTACAGCTGCGGTTTCAGAAAATGGAAATTCGGTCTCCGGGAATACGGCACAGAATAATACAGAAACGGATGCGGAATCCGTGACGGGTGAAACAGCAGTTCTCACAGCAGCAGGCGCTGAAACGGTTCAGACTGCTGCGGAAATATCAGCCCGGGATTCGACGGAGACGGTTGGGACTTCAGCTTCTTATGTTATGCTGGACAGCCTTGTGATTCCGATTGCGAACCCGAAGAACGGCATCCTCATGACGGCCAGCACTCTGAATTCGGCCGTCATCAGCCAGTATGGGACGGCGGAACCTCATTTTTCGGTAAGCGGGCTTTCCTGGCCGCAGAACGGTTCGACGGATTCCGTGACGATTACTCTCCTGGCTGACGGAAGCACGTCAAGCGGCGGGAATATCTATTACTTCAATCCGGTTCAGAACGGTGTGGCCGTTGCGGTTTCCGGGACGGACTATACCTATTATCTGGAGGATACGGACGGGGACGGTATCTATGAAACTATGGTATTGACCGTGAACTTCGTATCGCAGTCGGCTGACAGCGGAAAGACCTCTCCGGAATCCGGTACAGATTCGGGAAATTCCGGTACAGATTCCTCAGCGAATAATAACAGCAATAGCGGAAATCCGACGGGCACGCAGAGTACGGCAAATGGAGGCGCGGCAGGTTCGGGAACAGACGGCACAGGCACGACGGCAGGTACGGGCACGACGGCAGGTACGGGTACAACTGGCACTGATACAACCGGGGCAGGCACGACGGCAGGTACAGGCACGACAGCCGGCACAGGCACGACAGCCGGTACAGGTACAGGCGCGGAAACAGGTTCCGGCACGGCGGCTTCAGGTTCGTCCGGTACGGCGGCGGGCAGCACGACGGCCTCGGGGAGCACTTCGTCCTCAGGCAGTTCCTCTTCAGGAACGTCTTCTGCCAGTTCATCCGAAGACC
>DCDB01000154.1 GCA_002316215.1 Lachnospiraceae bacterium UBA1066
AGATTTTACGGGTAGTCAGGAGCGCAGGAGCTTCGACTAAAGTCCGGGATTACCCGTAAGACGAAAGGAATTCAAGATTTTACGGGTAGCCAGGAGATCTGGAGTTCCAACGGAAGTCCGGGATTACCCGTAAGTGGAAAAGAAATCAAAATTTTACGGGTAGTCCAGTGTCCGGAAGCGCCGCGATGGCTGCCGGGATTAGGCGTGATCGTTTCAACATATCCTTGAAATTGGCAGCTTCATCATCTTGCCCTGTGGGCAAGATGCATCGCTCGCAAAAGAGCTCGCTCAAATCCGATTTACGGGCTGTCAAAGAGAAAGGTAACTGGAATTTGCAGTTAGATTTGAAAAGGAGAATACAATGATTTTAACTGAACAAGAATCCATTTTTTGTCAAGCATTAGCTATATCTGATTGCGCCTTATGACAGCCAGTATAGAGTCTTGATGAGACATCAGGGATTCAGGTAATGACAGATAAGCATTTGAAGTAAGCAGGGAGGCTTAACCTTTATGGCACGTGGAAAAAGTATCAATTTATTTTTAATAGACGGAGACGCCAATGGCATGATCAAGTGCACATTGGCGAACTGGATAGGCATTGCGTATAAGATTCCGCGTACCAGTCTGGATAAATGTAAGAACCGGACGGATCTGAAACAGACGGGAGTTTACTTTTTGTTTGGAGTTTCTGATACGACCGGAAAGCCAGTTGTCTACGTTGGTCAGGCTGGAAACCGTAAAAACGGAGAGGGCATCCTAAATCGGTTGCAGGAGCATAAACGGAACCCGAAGGAAGATTACTGGACGGAGGCGGTGGTATTTACTACGTCCAATAATTCATTCGGGCCGACAGAGATAAGCTATCTTGAAAACCGATTCTGTAATCTTGCAGTAGCGGCAAAACGTTATGAAGTGAAGAACGGGAATGATCCATCTCTGGGGAACATTACTGAGGAAAAAGAAAGTGAGCTTGAGGACTTTATTGAATATGCAGAACTTATAATGGGTACGCTCGGACATAAAGTCTTTATTCCATATACAAGTCCAGCTGTAACTGCTGTATCTGCGTCAGCCACGGGTGCATTATTGAATGGTGATGAACCAGAAATGTATCTTTCAAGAGCAATTAAGAAATCGGGTATTACTGTCAAGGCTGCCGGAAAGCAGACAAGCGAGGGATTCGTTGTTTTGAAGGGGAGTATTATATCACCGGATGATGATGACACGATACCGCCGGGAGTAAAAAAACAAAGGCAAAGTTCCCAAATTGATGCGAATAACGTCCTTCAGGAAGATGCCCTACTTGGCAGCCCATCCAGTGCAGCTATGTTTGTGATTGGCAAGAGCTCGAATGGTTGGACGGCATGGAAAACCAGTGATGGAAAGACGCTTCACGATCTGGAAAACAAAGACACGTAATGTTAAAATTCTCGAAATTTATAAATCCTATTATAGAGACCATATTCTATAATTCAGGCGGAAATGAACATGGAAGATGAGAAAACAGAAGAAATCAAAGCTGAGATTGTCGAAGATGCAGCTTCTGAAACACAAAATAAAACGTTGATGATTTTTACGTCTGTCGAAGAAAAAACCGGCACAGATATCACAGCAATGAGCAATTTCTTCGATTTCTATATTGATGAACTTACTCAAGAACTGAGTCTTACTACTGCGGCAGATGTTGTAGATGGCATACCTGTTGGTGACGTGAGCATTGTTACGGATCTGCTTCATCATGCGAAAATGGTGAGGAGAGGAGATCTGGACTTTGTGCTGGATTTCGATAGTCTGCCTTCTGAGATAAAAGAGGGCTTAAGTGATGGCACTTACCATATGGGGGAATCAAGGCAAGTCGAAGGCAATGCTCGTGCCGTAATAATGGATGAGAATAATGTCCGCATTAAGGATGTCACTGCCAAGGAAGTGCAAAGAGATCCCGATACAATAGACACTGCCCGCAGTATTGCCAATCAGATGCAATTGCGCCAGATCTATGCTAAATTGCAGGATTTGCAGGAACTTCAAGAGTATCAGATAGACAGGGATCGTGACCGAGATACTGTTACGCCTTTTTTGAACGCAAAGGTTATTTCTTGATGGGCATATATAATTATTTGATTATGACTTGCATCGCAGAGAAAATGCTGTAAAAAAATTTGAACAGGAGGGCGGCTACATGGACGACCGTGGAGAAGTAATTATATATCAGACTGAAGATGGTTTGACAAAAATAGATGTCACTATGCAGGATGAAACAGTGTGGTTGAGTCAGGCGGATATGTCAAAGCTTTTTCAAACGACTAAGCAAAATGTTAGCCTGCATATAAATAATATTTTTAAAGATGGAGAACTTGACAGTGCTTCAGTTGTCAAGGAATGCTTGACAACTGGTGCTGACGGAAAAAACTATAAAACAAAATTTTATAATCTTGATGTTATCATTTCCGTTGGCTATCGTGTCAAGTCCCAGCGTGGCGTGCAGTTCCGCATATGGGCAACAAACATTTTAAAGGAATATATTAAAAAAGGTTTCGCGATGGATGATGACCGCCTGAAAGAGCTGGGTGGCGGCGGATATTTTAAGGAGTTACTGGAAAGAATCCGTGACATCCGGGCTTCTGAAAAGGTATTTTATCGTCAGGTATT
>DCDB01000153.1 GCA_002316215.1 Lachnospiraceae bacterium UBA1066
ATTTACGTATGAGAGGTCAAACAAACTTGAAGTATCTATTTCCAATAAAAACGAGTTGAGTGAAGTAACCGGTGATCTTGTCAGCGTGAAACTTTCAACAGGAATCGAAGCAGTTGATATCATGTCGTTCCAAAGGAAGGTACGAGTGATACTTTATTCGGATAATGAAACTATTGATAAGAGTAGCATTCTTACTCTTGGCCCTGGGAAACAGGAAAAAGTTGAGCTTTCATTAACTGGAACTGATAAGGCGGTTGCTGTTGTAATAGACGAAGACACGAAGGATCAGCTGGATAAAGCCAACATAGTAAAATCACAGATGAGAGATCTTGAAGGTTTATTTTAGGAGGTCATTCTGATGACAGACCATATTGATGAGAAAGCCCTAGAAGAATTTAAGGGGTGTGTGGTCCGTAAGGATCTGGCACCTTTGATTAAGGGTGGCGCAAATGTGCCAGCCTTTGTTCTGGAATACCTTCTTGCTAATACGTGTAGTACTGATGATGAAGAAAAGATTCATAAAGGAATTGAAAACGTAAAAACTGTTCTTAGAGATCATTACGTGAATCCTGAAGAAAGCACTCTGATTCAGTCCAAGTTACGAGAACGAGGAAAGTATAAGATTATCGATAAGATTTCTGTAGAGCTGGATCCGCAGAGGGACTGCTATTGGGCTAATATTGTAAACAGCAATATCAAAAAAGCAAATATCAGCGATCAGCTTGTTCGGAGTCATGAAAAACTTTTGCTCGGAGGGATCTGGGCAATCTTAGACATGGAATATGATCCCATGATTACGGTAGGCAACAAAGTATTTCCATTTCTGGTTAATGATATCAAGCCTATTCAGCTATCTAGCTTTAATCTTGAAAGGATTGCCGAAAAGAGGAAGGCGTTCACAAAAGAAGAATGGAAAAAACTTTTGCTCAGAAGTGCAGGGTATGAACCAGAGAGTGAAGGATTAAATGATAGAATTCAAAATCTTCTGCTCCTGCGGTTAATTCCATTGGTAGAAGCGAACTTTAATATGGTGGAGCTTGGCCCAAGATCTTCCGGAAAGTCTTACATATACAAAGAAGTCACGCCATATGCACTACTGATATCTGGTGGCCAGGGTACTGTAGCGAAATTATTCGTTAATAATTCCACGGGAAGAGTAGGTTCCGTCGGAGAATGGGATGCGATCTGTTTTGATGAGAGCACCGATCATCTTTTCAAGGATAGCGATGCAGTTCCTTTGATGAAGGACTATATGGAATCCGGATCATTTTCCAGAGGTGGAAAAGGCGGGGAGATTTCTGGTAATGCATCCATCATATACAACGGTAATATAAATCAGCCCATTGAGACAGTATTGCAGAGCTCACATCTTTTTAGTCCTATGTCAGAAGAAGTGAACAATGATACAGCATTCCTAGATCGTATCAATGCCTATCTGCCCGGCTGGGAAATAAAGAAGTTTGCTCCATCAAACTTCACTTCACATTTTGGCTTCAGCACAGACTTCTTCTCGGAGATGCTTAAAGCGCTGAGAAAAGACACATACTATGAAGCAATCGATCAGTGGTTTTCTCTTGGAAATCATCTGAAACAGAGAGATGCTAGGTCAGTTCGACGCATTGTTTCAGGCTATATAAAGTTGTTACATCCGGATGGCAATTATACCAGAGAGGATGTGGAAGATTATCTTAAAATAGCACTGGAAATGCGCAGACGTGTAAAGGAACAGCTGAAACGTATTGGTGGTATGGAATTCTGGGATACGAATTTCTCATATATTGATAAGGCGTCTCAGGAGGAGATTTTTGTATCATTGCCTGAAGAAAAGAGCAGTGCTCTGATTGAAAGTGTTCCTCTTGCCCCCGGAGTCTGCTATTCCGCGACCGGTGAGGGGGATCATGTCGGAATTGTACGTATAGAGGTCGTGAACGTGTCAGGAAACGGCAAAGTGACCATTACCGGCACTAGTAGTTCTGCCATTAAAGAGGATATGAAAAATACTGTGAATTATATCAAGGCAAATGAGAAGACTATACTGGATGAAAGACATTCGTTGAAAGAGATGGATCTTAATATTCAGATTTCGAATGTCCTTGGAAATAATACTTCCTCCGGAATTGGTGGAGCTATTTATGTCGGGATACTGTCTGCGCTGTACAAGAAGAATCTGAAAGCTGGTCTTGCTGTGATAGGGAACGTCACAATCGGCGGCGCAGTAGAAAAGGTTCTCCAATTTGCTGATAAAGTCAGCTCCTTAGCTGATAATGGAGCTAAGATGGTTATTGTGCCGATGGACAATATATCTGAATTGGCAACGGTTCCGACGACTGTTTTGAGTAAATGCGATGTACCTTTTTATAACAACGCGCAAGTATTGTTGCAGAAGGCATTGGAATAGTGTATATGGGGGCGGTTTATTGACAGCAAGTCATTCATTTAAAGAGTACGTTGCAAATACTTTTGATAGTCAGTTTTGGGAAGCGGCGGTGCAGTTAATAGAAGAATATCCGGATGCAGAGCAGTTGGATTCTGAAAAGTTGCATCGCCCTGGCAAGCCTGAAATTAGCTGTGTCGCGGTGGAGCATATCTGGGCGGAAAGTTTGTCAGACATAAATATTTAATTCTATGTTGCTTTATCCGTTGAGATAGATATATCCAATGATGACCATCATTATGAATCATCATTATGATGAAGCTTATAAAACGTTTTGGATGATGGTAAAGTGCCAGGGCAGTACCGATAATCTTCCGAATGACTTCAAAATTTACGATGTGGATTTCTATAACGGAAAGAGCAGACGTAAAGATGCTCTCTATAATTCCCTCGTTCCCTACATCGGTTATGACAGAATGGAGGATGAGGCCTCTGCTTTTCTTAAAACCTATTATCCTGAAGCACTCTGTATTACGCTTCACGGAGAATCAACGGTTTATGTTGGTCCTGAAAAGTTAGCGCAGAAGTAAGGCTTGACGGTCAGGCAGCATTCTATATGTGAAGATGCTTCTGTGTTTGGGCAGATTTATTTTAGGATGCTGATGTAGAATTATATGATTCTGACACCGGCAGTAACAAGCCTGCTCATATAGATGCCAGGACTATTCTGGTAGAACCCAGGATGGTATTCCTACGAAATTTGGGAAATGTTCATAACACAATTGTTTATGAGTGCATTCAATGGATAAAGCATCGCAATGCTTTTGCTCTTGCAAAATTATATAATTCTACAGTTTCAAATATAAGCTGTGAGGTTATTGGCGGAGCAGAATCATCCGTTTCCAGTGAAGCCACGGAATTTATGGAGATACAGGCGAATCAGCTTGATACTAGAATTCAGGTACCGGCTAGTCCCTTCAAAGCGAAGGAAAATGAGTACATCGGTAAATTCATGCGCGGCATCGGTGCGAAGCATAGGTGCGATTGGTTAGTTACGACTTGCAACACAAAGAAAATGCTGTAAAAAGAATAAAACAGGAGAACAACAGCATGGATGACCGTGGAGAAATAATCATATACCAGACCGAAGACGGTCTGACAAAGATTGATGTCAGTATGCAGGACGAAACGGTGTGGCTTACGCAAGAGCAAATGGCAGAGCTGTTTCAAAGAGATAAGTCTACGATTTCCCGTCACATTAAAAACATTTTCGCTGAAGGAGAATTGGATGAAAAAGTGGTTGTTGCAGAATTTGCAACAACCAGTCAGCACGGTGCTATGGAGGGCAGAACACAGAGTAATATTACAAAATTTTATAATCTCGATGTTATCATCTCTGTTGGCTATCGTGTCAAATCCCAGCGTGGCGTTCAGTTCCGTATATGGGCAGCAAACATCCTAAAGGAATACATCAAAAAAGGTTTTGCAATGGATGATGACCGCTTGAAAGAGCTGGGCGGTGGCGGATACTTTAAGGAGTTACTGGAAAGAATCCGTGACATCCGGGCTTCTGAAAAGGTATTTTATCGTCAGGTATTGGAAATCTACGCGACCAGTGTTGATTACAACCCTAATGCGGAAGTCTCCATACAATTTTTCAAGCGGGTACAGAACAAGATCCATTATGCCGTTTCCGGCGAGACTGCTGCGGAGGTGATCTATCACCGGGCCGACGCAGAAAAGGATTTTATGGGACTGATGACTTTTTCAGGAGACCAGCCGACGCTCCGTGAAGCGAAGATTGCGAAGAACTATCTGAATGAAAAAGAGCTTCGCGCGATGGGCCAGCTTGTTTCCGGATATCTTGATTTT
>DCDB01000356.1 GCA_002316215.1 Lachnospiraceae bacterium UBA1066
AGCACGGTCCGGTCAGCAGGAGAGCCAGGTTATCAATAAGCCGGGCGGATTTCTTCTTATGGAAAGTGCGGATCCATTTCGACCAGTAGTGATAAAAGATCTGGTAGCTTCCGGTGCACCATCTCGCGAGCTGGCGCATCATGACAAAGAAATCGGAAGGCTGTTCATCATAGCAGACGGCGTCGACGCAGAATGAGACGCGGTCGCGCCTCAGGCACTGCTGGAAAGCAAACTCGACGTCTTCTGTGATGGTCGAAGTATGCCAGCCGTACTTCTGGAGAATTTCCTTTTTTACGGCAAAACCTGTTCCGGTGAGGAAAGCGGACAGGCCGAGCTTTTCACGCGGGTAGGAAAAAAGATAGGTATAGCAGCTCCAGTAAATGGCATACCACTGAGTGATGACCGTTCGGTAAGGCTCTCCGGCCAGACGGTTTCCCTGTACGATGGTCTCGCCTCTGTTCAGCGCTTCATTCATCCGGCTCATAAAATCCGGTTTGGCGATATTGTCGGCATCGAATAAAAGAAATGCGTCAAATGTGTCAGACTTTTCCCGCAGGAGCTTCGCGATTCCCCAGGTCAGGACATCGCCTTTTCCGGTCTGAGGCCCGTCATTTCTCTCATAGGAAGTGGCAAAAGGATAGCCCTTTGTAAGTCCGGCGGTACCGTCTGTACAATGGTCCGCCAGGACATAAACATGCCACAGATCCTTCGGATAATCCTGTTCCGCCATGCTCTTTAAAAGATGCTCAAGTACATTGGCCTCATTATGGGCGCATACGACGATGGCAAAGCGGTTTTTCGGTTCCGACGGGCCGTGCGGCTGGCGTTTCTTCATCAGGCCCAGAAAAGCAACGACGGCAGCCCATTGCATGAGCAGCATCGCAATAACCTGAATAACTATTAAAATTACGATAATGGCAATCAGCATTTTCCCTTTTCCATTTTTCTTAAAAAGACAGTCACTTATGGGCATTGTACACTAAGTTCGCCAAATATGCAATTTTTTACGGACATATGAAGTAAGAAATGCTATAATAAACAAAGAAATGAGCAGGTAAAGCAGGCATCTGATGAAGATGTCACAATAAAAAACAGCATCGGGAGGGGCGGGCTGAGGAAGAAATTACTATAAAAATAGTGCCGGGGACGGCCGGAAAGAGGTTTTTTGGCAATGAGGCTGATTTTTATAAGGCATGCGGAACCGGATTATGAACATGACTCTCTGACGAAGAAGGGACGATATGAGGCGGAGCTTCTTGCACGCCGCACTGCCCGCTGGGAAAATATTGAAGCCATATTCTGCTCGCCCCTCGGACGTGCTCAGGAAACTGCTTCCTACACGCTAAAAGCGCTTGGGCGCGATGCAGTCACCTGCGACTGGCTCCGGGAGTTTGCTTATGAGGTAAAGGATCCGGTTACCGGAGAAATAAAGGTTCCCTGGGATTTTCTGCCCGGCTACTTTACGAAGATTCCGGAGATGTATGATAAAGACAAATGGCTGGACACGGAGATTTACAGAAGCAATCCGAAGATAAAGCCGGCCTATAATGAAATCTGCCGCCGTATGGATGACCTGCTTCTGACGAATGGCTACATGCGTGACGGAAACATGTATCGTGCGGATGCTTCGATGACCGATGGCGATGATGAAAAAAATATCGTTTTTTTCTGTCATTTCGGTGTGACGTGCATGATTCTTTCACATCTCCTGGGAATTTCACCGGTGATTTTATTAGAGAATACGATAGCAATGCCGACAGGCGTTACGGTCTTAAATTCTGAAAAAAGCCAGTCCGGTGCTTTATTCCGTATACAGTTTTATGGCGATACGAGCCATTTGATAAGTCAGGGAGAGCCGGTCTCAGGATCCGGCGCTTTTTCAGCTGTTTTTCAGGGATAGACGATTTTTGGATTCCGGCGCTTTTTCGGCTGTCTTTTAAGGGATAAGCGATTTTTGGATTCCGGTTTTTTTTGGCTGCTTTTCAGGGATGAGCTGTTTTTCGGCTCCGGAACTTTTTATCTGTTTTTCAGGAATAAGCCGCTTTTACATTCCAGCCGCTGCAGGGCTTTATTTTTTGTGCGTGCTGCTGAAGACGAGACGGAGGTGCAAGTTATGAATTATGCATTTACGCATGCCACTTTACTGACAGGACAGAAAGATATGGCGTCGCAGGGTGATATGACGGTTGTGATTAGAGAGGGGCGGATCAGCGACATTAAGAAGCTATTTCCTGCACCGGAAGGATGCACGGAGATTAATCTGGCAGGACGTTTTCTTATGCCGGGGCTTATAAACCTGGGCTCTTTTCTCCCTTCTTCAGGGAAGGCCGGCAGCGCGGGAAACGCGGATTCCGCAGGGAGGGCTTCCGGTGCCTCAGGAAAGGCTGACAGGAATTATTTCCTTAAAATATACACAGAACTATTATCCCGGAATAATGCGAAAAATGAATGTTATTCCGGCGTCACCTCGCTTTTTTCCGCGGGCGAAGCTGCGGGTGCGGATATCACTGTGCGAAACGAGATCGCAAATGAAAAAAGTGTGGGTCCCAGGATTCTTGCCTGCGGTCCGTGTCTCCTTCCGCCCGGCGGTGCGAGTACAGGACTTTACGGCATATCCTGCGGGACAGAAGAAGAGTGCAGGGCAGCCGTTGCCGAAAATGCACGTGCGGGAGCCGATTGGATCAGGATCCATACGGCGGATTTTGCGGCAGGAAG
>DCDB01000050.1 GCA_002316215.1 Lachnospiraceae bacterium UBA1066
AGCTGCTATTGCAAGTCATAAACGCATCATCTGTGGCACTACATTATACCGGTCTTGAAATGCGTTTCCTGGATTTATGCGGGTTCCCAGATGCAATGACCTCGACAACTGTTAAAGATGTGTATAACATATTGTTATCATGCGATGCATTGACAATAATTGGCAGGATTATTATTGATCAACGGGAGGAAGATCAGTTTCTTTTGGAAAACGGATGTGGTGCGTTATAGCCCGAGGAATTTCTCGGTGAAGAAATCTGTGTTTTGTGATATTATAAATTTGTTCTGCAAGCTTGCATGGACTCAAAAGGATAACTTAAATGGCCTTAACCTCGCTAATCAAAGAGATTGATCTTAACTTGTATAATAGTATTAATACCTTAGGCAGTAAGGATGTCATAGAGAGGATCGATATTTACAAAATAAACTATGATGAGGCAAACCATCCGGTTAATGTGAGGATGTACTATCAATGGCAGAAAAGTGGTGAAAACTCGCGCAAACCAGAGATAGAAATTAATGTAAACGAACTTACCGACATATATTCAAAAATTGAAAATAATATTCCCGTAAAAGGGCCCATAGAGGATTATAAAAAATCTGCTCTCCTGCGTTCTTACAGAGGTGATTACAACCAATTTGTTATCCTGAGCCTTCGCCATAAAAGCGATCTATGGGGATTTATGGTTTTCCTCATGAAAGAGGGCAATATAAAGTGGATGGGAGACGATCTTCTCTCACTGATGGAGCATGCCAGTAAAATAACTGAAATTATTAGGAATGAAGAGCTGATTGCAAGCCTGATGAATTCAGAATCAGAGTACCGTTTGCTAACTCACAAGGGAATAGATATTTACCTGCGCGTTGACAAAGAATTCATAATAAAGGCTGCGGCGGGAAGAGAGATAGAAGATAATAGCGTAGCGGAGGAAAGGTTTATTGGAAGGTCTCTAAAAGAGTTGCTTTTATTCCCTAATAACTCGGAAAGAAACAAATATTTTGATGAATGCCTGATGTGTGCTGGGGGAGGCAAGTCTTTCAAAAGAAACCTGCTCTTAAACGCATATGAACCCGAATGGTATAGCGTTCAGTGTTATTCTGTAAATAAAAACAATGAAATGGCCTGTGCAGCGACTAAGATTGATGATGTAGTGAGGCCGTTAAAAGAGACAGAACTGTGGTTGGGCCTGCATAATAAAATGTTTGGAAACATGAGAAATGTTATAATAGTTATGACCCCTGATGAGGTTCTATACGTATCTCCGAATATTTTTGAGATGACAGGGTTGGAAGCAGAGACAATAAGGAAAGGGTTCCTGAGTAATAATCCTGAGATATTCGATAGATCTACAATGGAAAGCATCCTTGATGTCTTACATGGATATCGCCAGGGAAATAATGCGAAATGCTGCTTTAAAGGAAGAGTCATTCAAGGAGCAAGCTTTTTGGGGGATGTGGAAATTTTTATCAATACTATCGATAGTACTGTGTCGGGCAATAATCAATTATTGATGCTTGAGATTGAGAACACTTTTGACCGCGAAGAATTTGAAAGGTTGGCTGCCATTATAGACAGAAAATATGAAGATCAGTTGGGCGCCGGAACATTCGTTTATATGCTGGGCATAGACGGTAGCATACTCTGGGCAAATAAAGATGCCGAGACATTTTTTGCGATGGAGACCGGAAGCCCGCATAAAAATATAGTCAATTATTTTGAGGACGAACATCGGGATGCCGTGATGAGGTCGATCATGTCGCCTTTGGTGATAAAAAGAAGAAGTGATATAGTGAATCACCGGCTATTGAGCGCAAATGAGGAGATCGAAGCGATCACGCTGTCATCACCCGCATATAGCAAGGGGGCTCCTCACGCTGTTCTATGTGTCTCAAAGAGAGTGAAGCGAAATATATCCGCACTTGGCCATCAACAGGATATGGTCATTGAAGACATGACCTCTGAGTTTCGATGGGCGATGGACATGGATCTATATTTTACATACGTGAGCCCGTCTGTTAAACATATTCTTGGTTATACTAGGGAGAGAGCCATGCGCGAGGGGCTGGGAAGTGTCCTCTCCGATAAATCTGACGAAAAGCTTGGGAAGTGCCTGAAAGCCGGATTGATAGCCGCGAAAAAAAACAAGCCCTGGTCGAAAACGATTCCTGTGGAATTTATTGGTGATAATGGAAGAACGATAAAAGGCAAAATGATAATGAACCTCGTTTATGATAATGGCAAACCAGTATCTTTTGTTGGCGTAACAGAGATCGCCAGAAAACGAATTTAAAGGGGTAATTTGGTTTTAATCGCCAGATCATCAGAAATCTATTGTTATCAGTCACCTATTGACTTTCGACCCAAAGAATTTTATAAGCTTATACATATTGTATCCTCCATCAATTGATGGTTGACCCGCCTTTGAGCGGCAAACGGCAGAGCGTTAGACGCTCCCCGAAAGAGAAGAACAACAGTATCTAGTGTGCTAACTGTTGTAAGCGATTAGGCTTTAGCCAAGCCGCGTCTTTAATTACCCGCCAGATGCAATAACGCAAGCAATTTAACCGTGTCGTGCTGTATCTACCCGAGGACTGTTATCCCGGGTGGACCACAGCGGCGGATAAATATGCTCGCGAGATCATAAGTCATATATTCCCGCGGGGGGATGTTTCACGGACCCCTGCAGGGATCGTGTTGCGTCCTCCCAAAACGCCGCATTCCCGGGATACGGGACGGTGATCCAAAAGGAGGACGTTTTGAGCAAATATATTAAGAAGGCAATTAAGTACGTTGCTTCTGAAATTGCAGAAGCACAAAGAGGGGTCATCAGGGAAGAATAACTCATGTCCTGATGAAAAAAGTGGGTAAGTACGATGAGATCGAACAGAAGTGGAAAAAGGAAAATCGTAGAGATGATATTATCTTGATTTTCCTTAAGATAGTATTTTTCCTGCTTGTGGGATCGATCATATATCAGATAGCGGCATCCGTTTAACATAAGGCCCAGGCCTTATGTAACTCTTAAATCAATCTCAAAATCCCCACTTATATCAAACCAAACCCTGCACGGGAGACATATCGATCTCCCGCGGGAGCCCGACCTATGTCTCCTGGTGCAGCAAAATAGGAGGAGACAATGAGGAGAGGCTTCAGAGTTACTTATGAGATCATATCTCATGAGTCGGCGGAACAGGGTGATGTGGAGGAGAGGGGTTTTCTGGAAGAGGACGGGATCGATATTTCCCTTGATGAATTTGACATCGAGGAAGGTATATCGATCGTAGACAAGGCTGTGGAGTTCCTCAGGGACAATACCGGAAGCGACGGAATTGAACCGAGTTCGACGGGCAAAATGGGTGAAGAGGACTGGTGGACCTCATACAAACACAATGAGGATTTCAGAACGGGCACTGTGGAGAATCGCTCCTACCATCCCTATGGATTCACTGTCGAGGAGATCAACCAGATCAATAATCGGCTCAAAGAGAGGAACTGAAGGAGGATTGTGGTAACAGTAGATGTTGGTGTTCCTTAATAGGAGCACAAAAAAATGAAGACGCTCGAGGGCTGCTGATCATGGTGATCGCAGCTTTTTTTGCGTCTAAAAAACCGATTGGAGGTAGCTTATGAGGGCAAGTTTGGGTGAGGTGTACGAGCAGGTAAAAAAAATGTCGCAGATGAACTATGACGAGGTGATTCCGGTCAGGGATGTGCGGTTCGAGTCGTTAGACACGGTGGTAATTGGTAATGACCGGTATGCTTTTCTGCCCAATGCACAAAGGCAGATAGCAACACGTTACCAGGTGCCGTTCAATTATCTGAAACGATGTCCACAGGATCTTCAGGAGAGGAACCTCAATCACTGGCTTGGCACCGAGAGAAACGATGCGTTTTTCGTCAGGTTCAATGACCAGGGTGTGCGGGCCATTTTTACACCCAGGTATCATCCCATTGACAACCTCGAGTTGATTCAGCTCCTTTTCGAAAAGGGCTACACGGAACGATCGCAAGTGACTTACCGGCTTGATGGCGGGATGTTGAAGCTCAATATTCATGACGACCCAGTGAATATGTTTCAGATCAATGGAGACAGGTTCCTTCCAGGGAGATCTTTCGTGAACTCAGAGGTGGGACTACACCAACTTATGCCTTCTCTATTCATCCTTAGGCTGGTGTGCACGAACGGCCTGATTTGCAGGGTTTCGATATCCCTTCATTTCAGGCATATCTCCCGAAGGTTCATTGAGAATTACGATCAGATCATGGCTGGGTTAGGTGAAGATCATCTCGTATATCAGAAAAACCAAATCGGTATTGCAATGAACAGCCCCGTCAAAGAACCACTGCTCCTCATCAACCAGTTCAATGAGCGGTACAAGGTGACTGACAGTGAGAAGGCGGCTGTGGAATGGGCATGGCCTTTCGAGCAAGGGGAGACCATGATTAACGTAATCAACACTTATACAAGAGCGGCTAAGTCCCCTACCCTCACCGCAGAGGAATCAATCAGGCTCGAGAAGATAGGAGGAAACATTCTCGGCCTGCTCAAGGGAATAAACTGACTTTAGCTGAATAGATCGGGAGTCATACGAAGATAGACCGTGAGGCATGAGCCCATGGTCTATTTTCTTATCCAGAAAGGAGAAAGACGATGATAGCACCTTCAAAATTGCAAAAGGGTGCAGCGAAGACGGTAGTGTCTCTGTTAGAAAAACTGAGTATTATTCAAAGGGTTGCATCCTATGAAAAGGTCCAGTTGGTGGTAAAGAATAGCCCTTACGAACCCCTTGAAATATCAAAACAGGGTGATGTGATAACGCTCACTACTTTCGTAAACGAAGAAGGGAACCTTGTTGTCGACTCAAAAGGGGTTTTCGAGGTGGATTTCGCAGGTATCCTCTGTTTCCAACTCATGAAAACCAGAGGATCGGACGGGCAAAAAGAGGTGAAAAACGAGACGACTGCCGGCATGTTCGCAACGAGCCTGTTCAACCATGGGTATGACCAAGGCAAGGTTATATGGATCATGCCTAAGGATCCTACGCAAGTAGTTGAAGAATCGGAAGAGATGAACCTAACTCAGGATCTTCCCAAAGGAGCAGATTTAGCGGTTGAGACGGGCAAACATGGGGAGAAGGAATTAGCTAAGGAAGAACAACCTTGCAGATATAGCGAAGACCCTCGAAAAATATTCGGTAATCTCTTTTCCGAAGAACAGCTGGGGCATGCCTCGCTGGAGACATTCATGCCGCTTGACACCATGACGTTCAGGACAAAGGAAGGCGATATCTCAAATGGTATTTGGCTCATCAAGAAAGACTATATACCTGATGTGCTGCTAGAACGAGCTCGAACGTGCATAAAACCTTTACAGGACAGCAACCAGTCATCAGAGGCCCTATGGAGAGAGGTGCAGGATCATTCTCAGGGAACGCCCATGAAATATGAGTTCAGCATTAAGGGGTATAAAAAGGGCGATCTGCAGGTATATTCGACAATGGACGGAGACCTGGTTGCTTTTTTGGCTGACCAAGTGAGCTGGCTTCATAAGATCATGCCTGATTTCAGGTTACTGTATTTCAAGCACCAAGCTATGGCTCTTGTCCTGTCAGGGAGTGTATCGGCCGGTTTACTCAAGCGGATAATACTGGATGAAATAGCCGGCGTCAGAGTGAGCTTTAGGTACCTAGGTCAGGGATATCAAGAGGAAGAAGAGGCGGATGAACCGTGCAGAGAGCGGGAATATTTCGAGATGATCGAGCGGATGAAAAACGACATACCGGAGATCAACTTTTCTCTTGATACAAGCATCGGAGAGATCAGCAGGATCTATGATCTTATGACGGACAGGTTTGAGCAGGTCAGTGAGATGTCAAGATCTTTGATCAGTTTTTACCGCAAAAAGCTCAACGGCCTTGGAAACAGCGAGAGCTCATTTTCTAAAACCACATTATTAAAAATCAACGAGATTGAAGCTCAGGGAAAGAAATATAGGGCTATTTTTGAGGGAAAATTCAAGGCTGCACGGGATAATATCGTGCAGGTGCTTAGAGCCGAGCTGGAGAAAACGAACCCCTCACAGAACGTTTCAGAGTGGCTTGATCACATCAGTGTGATCTTATTTGTTCCTACGGCGCAGGAGAGGAAAATGTTGAATGATGACTCCATAACATCCTCGACCACCGTACGCGATCTCATAGAGATCACCAAAAATGACATGCTACCAGAAAAGGAACATGATCAGGATGTGAGCAGTTTAATTTCCTCGTTAAAGCCTCTTTCCCTAAGCGCTGAGAAAATATTCGGGAAACTGATTGTCGGGATTGGTAAAGGGGGATCCAGAAAAATCGATACGACCAATGGCACTTACATGCCTGTACACGTCGAATGGCTATACGACAATGTGTATAGCATCGCCCATTACTGGGAGCAAAACGGCGACCTGATGAGCGATCCTCGCATGGAATTTATGGTTGTAGGCGACAAAGTCTATCCTGTGTATTTCCGGCAGGATGGGAATCCAGCACGGGAAAATGAAATTCTTGAATATGATGAAAAGGGAAATCTGAAAATCAGGAACATAAGGGTTCAGAAGGACATCGCACGATTCGCAAACACCTGGATGCAGAACATCAAAGAACAACAGAGTGATTTTTTCAGAAGCCCCATACCACCGGACGGCAATCACGAAAAGCCGGCACCATGGACCATGACAAGGGTTAAGTACATCGAATCCCTAGGCCTTGACGCGAGATATTTTCCGCCAAAGCCTATGAGGCTGGCAGCCAAGTTGGTCAAGATGCCTGATGGAAATTACTGGTCAACAGATGAGCACGGTAAATCCGTATATGATGCCGTACGAGGAGGGAAGCCGGTCCCCAAGGAAGTGCTGGAAGAATACATCGCTCAACCATGGGCAAAACAAGCTCTTGGCATAGAAATCGTCAAGAGTTCTCGCGGAATACAAGTCGAGAGAAATAATGAGGAACCGGTTGTTACGGATATCCCTCCAGAGAGTATTGAAGGCTATGGCCAGCGAGTGATGGTAACAGATCAAATACCATTGCCGGTTATACGTGGACAGGCGGGAACAGTGCTTTCTTCCAGGATTATGCCTGACATGGAGAGGATGTATACAGTTCGACTGGATATTGGGCAGTTGACAGACCCGTTTGATGGTCAAATGTATGATCCGGAAATAAATGGGTCGTACCTTAATTTCATTGGCAATGTGGTCGATTGTGTCTCGGAAAACTCTCAGCCGGCCGCGTTGGTGGCAGATGCTCCATCTTGTAAACCATTTTCTGTTGGTGATCGAGTAATGCTCATCTCTGGTCAATTTGAGGGGCGCCATGGTGTGATTGAAGATATCAATTACTCCCACCTCACCGTTGTCGACGGAGAATCATCTAAGATGATGATTTTCAGGGTAAAGACTGACAACGGCTTAACTATTCAGGTGACTGACGTTTGCATTCAAAAGGAAACATCCAGACCGACAGACATTATTCCTGATATCTTAACAGATAAAGGTTATGAGCTGCCGGAAAACGTTTTCACGAGCGTGCACAGCTATAAGAAAAGATTGGAAGACTATAACAAACAGATGGTCTGGGAGAGGGATCGATACAAAAGATCAACCATAAGTGTCACAGCGCAGGCCCTGAGAGATCAAGCAAAATATTTGGCTGAATGTTACAGGAATTGGGCTGAGAAATATCCTGAAGAAGCGAAGAGGATAAAAGAGAAACATAGTCCTCTGGATCCACAGAAACCAGCAGTGGCATCATCAACGGGAAAGAAAGCAGCAACAACTTCAGCAAACCAAGGCAGGCATACTAGCAGAAAGTATGCATCTGCACGAAATCAGAGGAGGTAAATCATGGCAAGTAGGGAAGGACTCAAGAGAAACAGGATCAAGGGTAACGGGTATGTTGTTTGCCCTGTCTGTAAGGTGAATATCTTAAAGGGCAATCTGCAGATTCATCTTATGGACCACCTGATGGATCTTAACCGGGCGGCTCTGCACTATATCAAGGATAGAACTTGCGAGAGTGATACCAGAGCGATCTGCATCGAAAGGAAGCTCACGCGGGTTATGAACCTGGTAGAAGACGCAGCCTAAACTATTATTGAGCTCCCCTCTGGCAACGTCCATGGGAGCCATTTAAAGTATAAGAAGGGAGATGAAATGGAGAGGATGATAGATGTTTCGAAGCTTATAATGAGTGATAAAACATGTCATGTCAGAATGTGTGATGAGCCCATCAAGGAAGTCGAGCACACTAAAAAAGATGAAAAGATTTCCGAAATTCAGCATTATTACCGGGCAATGAAAACCGACAACACCCTAGTCTCAATTGAGATAAGGGATAAAATGCTCGTCGTTATTGATCCGGTAAAGTCTTATAGGGAAAGGGAAAAATCCTACGGAATGGCACGTATCGATGCTCAGGATATAATCGGAATCATCCCGGACATCAAGCGTCTCTATAAGATAGAGAGATCTGGGACGGTGGATCGAATGGTGGAACTCTGGACATTCTTTCCCGCCGATAACTATGTAGAAATCCAGAAGCTGGACGATGGCATGGTCACCGTTACCAACATTCGTGCAGGCCAACCAGGGCTCTTCGACGACAGAGAGACTGTATTGGCCGTGATGCCTGATGGGGATGAGGTTACCGCCAGAGAAGTGACCTGTCATTAGCTCCAAACCAGACCCCTGTATGCGGGTTTGAGCATTGTGCTCTTTTATAGGGCTTGTGCTCACACCCCCCATACTGGGGTCTTTTTTATTGTCCGGACAAAAAAAAGCCATAGGCGAGGTCAGGAAAGTGCCTATGGCCAAAAAAGTGGACCAGATAGGTTTTTACTTGGCGTTGATGGCTGATTTCAAGTGCTTGCCGGGCTTGAATCTCACCTTTTTTGAGGCATTCACTCTAATCGTCACACCAGTCTGAGGGTTGCGGACATCCCGGGAGGAAATATTGGACACTTCAAATGAACCGAAGCCTGTGAGTTGCACCTTGTCTCCCGCTGAAAGGGCTGCCGAGATGACCTCAAGTATAGCATTCGTCACATGTTCTGCAGAAGTTTTGGAAATATTCGATCGTGATGCAATCAATCGAATAAGGCCCGATTTATTCATGGTAAATCACCACTATAATATTTACTGGCCCTTTTATATAGAGCCCCCTACCCTTATCGATCATATTCCGAGTGATTCAAAAAGGTTCTGCTGGCTGCGGGGCAACAAGTCTTCAACAAGGATAATCAAGAAATATACATCATCCTGGCATTTTTTTAAAGTTATTTCTCGCACAAAGCAATTATCGTTCAAACTGCGGTCGTAATCTGTAACGATCATGCAGGATTTTCTATCCAGTGGAGACAGATAGGAGAAATAACCGCAGTTGCAGGCTCTCTCTCTGAAAATGGCACTGGGAAAGCAGTATGGAGAAAATGAGAAGCTGGAAATGATCTTTTTTAGTCTAGGTGTTCCTCTGCATATTGCTTTGTGCCAGCGGCTATTGGGAGAAAACCCAGTGAGATTGGTTCTGCACTGAGCAATGGATCTCTGCTTTTGCGATCGGAAAGATTTTTTCATGAAGTCTATGGCCAACAACCCTGCTTGGATATTTATGGAGGTAGAGAGTTGCTCGATAACTCGGTCAGGATCATATTTGTGAACCCGTCCTACCTCTTCGATAATGGCACTTACGTTTGACCAGGATCGTTGCGAATCTGCAAACAGATCACCAGAAAACTGGTAAGCATCATATACACGCCCTGCTTCATGGTATGGAATGCAGGGATTCTCTAGCAAGAGATTCTGTATGGCCTTCTTGCGCACTGGATGATTGTCGTTTTTGGAGCGGGCAAGAACGGTCTCAAAAAGCTTCGCAAACTTACCATCATAAAGATAATTTATGAGACGTTCTCGGGTCAAAACAGCATAATTCCACTGGATAAGTGATAATTTCAGCAGCATATCAATCTGATGCCGCTGTGGTTCGGACGGAAATATTTGAAATTTATAGCGGTTCATAACCTCTATGTATACAAAACAAGTAATCATGTCAACAATTGATATAGTAGTAAATGATTTATATAATCATTTAATAGGTGGTAAATTGTTTTATTATATACTCACTGATAGACAACTAATAAATCACATGCTAAATGTGAATAGATGGTCAAGGTCAAGAAAAAAAAGAATGAACGCAAGAAATATCCCAGGAAAAACAGGAATATATCTGGGGAATTAGTGTATTATATAGCCTGGACCACGAGAAAGAAGAAACCGGTTCTCTGGAAAGGGATAAATAACCGGCTTGAAGCCGTGTTAGTAGATATCTGCAGGGAAATGGAGTGGACAATGATATGTTCCAGCATTAAGCCCACTTATGTTTTCCTTGTCGTGCGGACCACGACCGAGTACAGCCCCCAGCAGGTAGTTTTCAAGCTGAAGCGAGAGTCAGCAATAACTTTAAGGCAAGAATACAGTGAATTGGCGAAGATGCCTTCTCTCTGGAATCTTGAAACACACATAACTACTGTTCCATCTAGTGAGGAAGATATCTGGCAATATGTCTATTGACGGAGAGAGTTCTCTAAAATACTGCCTTTAGAAAAACCGAACCCGCGGACCCCGATGGCCCGCGGGTTTTTGGAGGTAAATCGTAGCAAGTGACCTTGTGAAAGGCGACAAGCTTTGATCTACATATGGGTTTTATGAGAGCAAATTAGTCGAAAGTCAAACATTAAAAGAGATATCCCATCCGGATACTGACCCCTGTGGTTTTTGACCGGCTT
>DCDB01000362.1 GCA_002316215.1 Lachnospiraceae bacterium UBA1066
GCCCTGCGGAGGGCGGCACGGTATCGGGCGGCGGGACATATGACGAAAACACTGCCGTGACCGTAACAGCGACGCCAAATAGCGGTTGTCACTTCGTCAAGTGGACAGAGAACGGCAGCGAGGCCAGCACCAGCGCAAGCTATGCCTTTGCCGCCACGGCAGACCGGACGCTTGTGGCGGTGTTTGAAGCGAGCGCCAACCCGTCCGCATCGGATAATTCGATTACAGGCATTACAGTTGGACAGAAATATACGCTGGGAGATATCGTGACATTTATGGCAAATGGTGCGGGTATGAACAACAATAGCCCCAATAATGGAGATATGCGCTGGCTGCCAACTTCATGGACTGTCAATTCTTCCGGTAACTTCAATAGCGGTTATAAGCAAAGCTTTTCCACCAGTGGCATGAGCACAGGCGATTACACTTTGACTGTTATGTTTACCAAACAACAATACAATGGCATGGCATGGGTAAATGTTTCACCGGCAGTTACGGATACAAAGAGGATAAGCCTGACGCTGGTCAAGGAGTCCGCTCCTGTCATTTCACCAACAGTGGATCCGCCAGAAACTACACCAGACAGGAGCATTACCGTTATGACGGGAGACACGGCTGTTATGTCAGTAACTGCGGCGAACGCAGAGAGCTGTCAATGGTATAAGAGCATAGACGGTGGAAAGAGTTTTTCGCCCATCAGCGGTGCATTGTACAGCAGTTATACAACGCCTTCCGTAACGGCAGAGAACGACGGCTGGCAGTATTACTGCATTGTATCCAACGGCGCGGGCAGCGTACAGAGCTGCACTTTTATCCTGCACGTGAAGGGGGAAGTCTCAGTCCCGCCCACAGGCGACAACTCCGCGCCGTGGCTGTGGCTGGTGATCATGCTGATGTCCGCAACGGCGGCCGCACTTGCCCTGCTGTCACCCAGAAAGCGGAAGAGCAAGAACTGACCATACACGGGAATACCCCGCCGGATAATTTCGGCGGGGTATTTTTTAGTGGTGCGCAAGGAATCGCATCAGGCTATGCATGAGGGTAAGGCTGCTATGCAAGTCTGTTCCCTTGAATTCTGTTCTCTTCATGACTCCGAAGCAGTATTTTACCGCCGCCAACGCGCTGATGGCATCCAACTCTTCCCCCGATGCGGATGCAGACGCGCTGGCGCGTTTCGCTGCGTTAAACATCGGACCCGGCTTTACTCATCTGCAGCGCCGAGCGTTCATTGACCGGCTTGCCAGAGGCGGAGCTGCCAAAGAAAAAGCGGTAAGTATTGCCGGAGGTGCTGTTAGCGGGCATGTCCCTTGACCGGAACAGACCAGATATAATGCTCATATAAAAATCACTCCCTTCAAATTTGGGTATAAGAAAAGCACCTGTCAATTGGCAGATGCTTCTCATGGTATGCTGCTTCACTTAAAATAAGGATTGTTTTAAGGAAACCGTTGTATGGTTCAGGGCATTTATTTTAATCGAAGATAGCAGGTTGATTTTCCAGTACCTTCACGTGCAAGTTCGCCGGATTTTACCAGCTTACGCAAAGAGCCCTCAATGGAACTAATACTTAGTGAAGGACACAACTCCCGGATGTCCTGTTTGCTAAATCTCCCGATTTTGTTTTGTATGGCTTTTCTCACCATCTCGATGGCAGGCAGCTTGGTTTCAACAATAGAAAATCTATCGTCAAAGTCCTTATATGCCGCCAGAATAATTCCAAGCAGATACTTGATGAATGGAATAGTATCCTCACAGCCTTCGTGCCATCCGTTTTGTGCACGGCTTAGGGCGTTGTAATAAAGGTCTTTCGCCTGTGCGATTTTTGCTTCCAGTGAGATATACTTTCCAACATAAAATCCATTTCGATACAAAAGCAAGGTTGTGAGCAATCGACTCATTCGGCCATTCCCGTCATTGAAGGGATGGATGCACAAAAAGTCATGAATAAACACGGGTATGGCAATTAAAGGCTCCACTTCCATGTTTCCAATCACTCGATTATATTCTTCGCAAATTCTGTCAAGCGCTTCCGGTGTTTCAAATGGAGTAAGTGGAGTAAACAGAATTTCGGTATGTCCATCCGGATAAGCAACACTGATGTAGTTTTGAACATTTTTTGTCCGCCCTGCAAGGGGGTTGTTCATGTGGCTGTACATGATTTTGTGCAGCTGCAGTATATAGTTTCTGGAAATCGGAATGGCATCAAAGCTTTCGTGAATGACATTAAGTACATCACGGTATCCGGCAATTTCCTGTTCGTCACGGTTTCTTGGTGTCGTTTTTTCTTCCACCAGCTGTTTGATTCGTGTGTTGGTAGTGACGATACCTTCGATTGCATTCGATGCCCCGGTACTTTGCACCTTTGCAATTTCCACGAGCTTTTCCAGCTCTTCCGGGCGCTGCTTCAGGTATTGCTCCTGTTTTCCGGCTTCTTTATAGATGGCTGCTATATAACCAAGGATATCAGAGTCCCATTTTTGTTCTCTGATTTTTGAGTAGTTAAATTCTCTCATTCCCTTAGCCCCCTCTCGATTCCCTTAAACACTATTATAAAATAAGGGAAAAGTCAATATATAAGAGCTGCTTCCCCGTAAAAACGATATGTGAATAAGGGCTGAGACGACGGCAATCCTGACTTGTTCCCACGGAGAACAGTCTTGAAGCGGTCGGAAAATCTTTCGGATTGAAGGTAATTGGAATAGAATTTTATCAATGGGCGTCGAAAAACATACCGGCCACCGGTGGTGAAAAAGGGTTCCGGGAAGCTCGGGGACTTGTCCCCGGGCAGTTCAAAGTAAATGCAGGAGTATCATATATACTGCGGTTCCGCCTGCTATGGACAGGAGCATGCTGTGTTTCCATTTATATGATAGGACAGTGATGATGATACCTATCGCTTCCGGAAGACCGTGGCTTCCGCTTACGAAAGAAACATCCTTCAGGCAGTAAACTACAAGCATGCCGAATATAGCGAGCGGCAGAGCATTGCCAAGATAACGGATGTAGTCCGGAGTTTCCCTGCTTTCACGAAATACCAGAAAGGGAATGAAGCGCGTCGCCATCGTACCGGCTGCGCACATGGCAATCGTGATGACCTGTTCAGTAAGAGTCATGCTGATTTTTCTCCCTTCTCAGCCGCAAGGCGCATTTTCAGTGGTTTTCTGAAAATCGTAAGCGCTGCCATAATCAGTATCATAGTCGGGATCATAAAGGAATCTGCACCGAATATTATAAGGCATATAACGGATGCGCCGATGCCGATGAATGCGCTGTCATGTGTTTTCTCCTTTTCCCATTGGCTCAGGAAGATCACTACGAACATGGCGGTCATCACGAACTCTATACCGGTCGTATCAAACTGAAAGAGTCCTCCGGCAAGTCCCCCGATCGTGGCTCCCGAGACCCAGTAGAAATGATTGAGCAGTGTGACAAAGAACATGAACCACCCCTTGTCTGCGCCATCAGGTATATTCGCTGTGTAGTTGATGGAAAATGTTTCATCACACATGCCGAATATAAGATAGAATTTTTTCCATCCCATTCCCTTGAAACGATCGAGCATGGAGATCCCGTAAAAAAGATGTCTGCTCTGTACCATCAGGCTGATGATCAGAGCCTGAATCGGCGCAAACGGCGATAGCAGCATCGTTACAGTGATAAACTCAAGCGATCCTCCGAATATGACAAGGCTCATGATCATTGGATAAACAAATGAAAAGCCCGAAACATTCATATATATTCCATAGGCCAGTCCAAGAAACCAGAACCCCGCGAAAATGGGGATGGTGTAGGGAAAGGCCGCTTTAAAAGAACGGAGTATGATTCCCTTTTTACCGTTTGTATCTGCCATAAATCTTGCAAGCCTTTCTGAAATTCAGTATAATAAAATAAAGTTAACAATCGTTAAGCGGGCAACCATATCTTACAATCGTTAATTATAACTGTCAAGAGGGAACTGCATGGAAATCAATGAAGTTATAGGTGCAAATCTGAAATGGCTGCGGGAGAAGAAAAAACTGAGTCTTGGACAGCTTTCTGAACTGTCCGGAATCAGTAAAGTTATGCTTTCACAGATCGAGAAGGGAACCGGAAATCCGACGATTAACACGATATGGAAGATCGCAAATGGGTTGCAAGTTTCGTATTCGAGCCTTCTTGAGCAGCATGAGCAGACGGTCGAGATCATAAAAAAGAAAGACATTGCAGTTCAGGATGATGAAGGCTACAGGATTTACTGTTATTATCCGACTACGCCAAACCGTACCTTCGAGATGTATCAGATAGAAATGGAGCCCGGATGCTGCCACGAATCCATCGGGCACTCTGAGATCTCACAGGAGTATATCATGGTTGCTGACGGCGCATTGACTATGGATATATCTGGCAGTGAGTATGAACTCAGGAAAGATGACGCAATCGTATTTGACGCGTCTGGAAAACATATATACTATAACCGTGCGAATAAAAAGAACAGGTTGTTTTTGATTATTTATTATACAGCATAAACTGTATGCAGAATGTGTAAAGACGATTTTTGATCCTGATATAATCAGTGTTCCGCAGCTGATAAAATGTTTGTTTGAAATTATCGATCCGTACAGTCTGAATAAACAGGGACCCGATGTGGGTGAAAAGTATCGTACAGGTATATACAGCGAAAACAGCCGGCCGTCTGTTCACACGAAAAGAAAAACACTTTTTGCCCCACTTCGATTACCTCTTTCTATTTGCTGCATGAGCCATTCGCGCAGAACGGATGCGTTGTTGAAGGTTTCGTCTTTTGCTGCGTACAGCAGCGTTACATTTCGTGACTGAAGCTCGGTCACGCAGGAGCGGGCGAACGCAAGCGCCGCAGGATTGCCGTCGAGCTCGGCGCGATATGCCGCCCGAAACGCCGCGAATCGCCCGGCGTCATGGGCAAAGCTTTTCCTAAGTTCCGTTGAAGGCGCCAGCTCCCGGATCCAGCAGTCGAGCGCTGACGCCTCTTTCTTGATTCCACGCGGCCAGAGCCGGTCCGCAAGGACGCGGTATCCGTCGCCTGTATCGACGGCGGTGTAAATTCGTTTCGTCCGTATCGTATACATACGGCTCACTTTTTTTCAGGAGGGAAAACAACTGTCAGCATCATCTTAAAATCCTCTTCCGCGAAGACGGAGTGCGGGACGTTTGCCGGCATCACGATGCTCTCTCCGGAATGGCAGATATGCTCGGTTCCGCCGACTGTAAGCCTGCCGCAGCCGTCGAGTATCAGTACCATAGCGTCGCCTTCTGAATCATGGGTGCCGATTTCCTCGCCTTTGGAAAATGCAAACAGCGTAATGCTGACTGCGTCATTCTGGACGAGCGTTTTGCTCACAATCTGACCTTGTGCTGCAACAACCTCGTCTGCCAGTTTTAGAACTTCAGCCTGATTGATGTTTTTAAGATATGCCATATTATTTGTCTCCTTTCAGAATTTCTATCGCTGATACAGGGCAGCCGCTTTTTGCGTCCAGAGCACGGACTTCCATCTCTGACGGCGTCTCTTCCGCACTTGCCCTGGATACATTTTGATCCTTCAGCCGCCGCACGCTTTTATTTTTCGAATCAAGAATAACATAAAATCTCTTGACCGGATGTTGTTATAACAACAGAACGGCAAATATTTATGAATTTCGGCACGATATAAAAAGAAAAGCAGATCTTGAAGATTGGTTCTACAAAATGTATGATAAGATTGAAGAAACAGAATCACTGCCGGTTGCAGCAAGAACCAGGAAAAATGTTGACACGAAAAAAGAACAGCCCACAGCAACGTCTCTTTTACGTTTGCGATCTGCCAGTATTTACAGCAGGAGGAATGGGCATGAAAGAGAGCCTGTATGCGAAGCGTTTTATTTGTTCAATTATAATAATTTCTTTGATGATCTGTCTGTTCCCGCTGTCCGCACTGGCAACTGAAAATAACGCCGGCGTTATTAAAGTCGGGGTTCTCAACAATTCAAGTTACGCTTATCAGGATGACAGCGGGGTGTGGCGCGGAAGCGACGTCGAGTGCATGATAGACATTGCGCAGAAAGCCGGGTTCGAAGTGGAGTTTATTGATTCCACTACCGATGTCGACCTTTTTAAGCACCTGGATGACGGTACATATGACATACTTGCCGATATGGCCAAAGGTCCTGATTTTAAGGATAATTATCTTTTTACGGATGAGATGATCGGTACCGCATATTCTACCCTTGCTGTACGTGCTGATGACAGCAGATGGGATTATGGCAATGTCGACCAAATAAGCCGCATGAAGATTGGTGTAATCGGCCTTTATCAGACGAACTCCGATTTCAGAGCATGGTGTACCGAACACGGCATAACTCCCAATATCGTCGAATACAGCGACATTGCGGCAATGTCGGCCGCACTCGAAAGCGGTGAAATTGACGGCGAACTGTATCTGGCTGAGGACGGTGCCGGGTATGCGGAAAAATTTCATACGATTCTGAAATTTCTTCCCGAACCGATTTATTTTATGTTTCGGAAAAACGACGTGGAACTCAAAAACAATGTAGACAGCGCCCTGTCGCAGATACTTTCAGGAAATACAGATTATCTGATCAATCTGAAGAACAAATATGAAACGCAGTTTAATGGCGGCGTCCTGCCGCTTTCTTCCGTTGAAAATGATTATATACGGGAACATCCGACAGTCAGCGTCGCAGTCGTTTCAGATGATGCTCCGTATTATAAACGGAACTCCGACGGTACTGCAGGGGGGATCATTCCCGATTATTATGCCCTGATAACAGGCTGGTCCGGACTTAAATTTCACTATGATGTCTATGATACCTATGAGGATGCAATTGCGGCAGTGGCAGGCGGAAGGTCTGACATATTTGGCGTCTTTAGCAACGGGCTTATTGCGGCTTCCCAAAGCGGTCTTTCTCTTACTGACAGTATATCGACCATAAGCTGTATCCTTTTGTCAAGTCCCGATACCGATACCTCCGACATCAGGAATCTGGCAGTTCCCAATAAGATGACCGACACGCTCAGAATCAATATTGGAAGATCCTTCCCGAATTCTGAGATAACAGGATATAAGAATTCGAAGGACAGTTTCGATGCAGTGAAAAGCAAGCAGGCAGATGCGGCGATTCTTGGATTTCCCGGTGCAACGTGGCTGATCAATCAGACAAATTCAACTTCATACAGCGTTATTCCGGTACCGGATCTCACGTATGACGTCTGCGCGGCTGTAAAATCGGATAATCAGACTCTGTGTACCATAATGAATAAAAGCATCGCGGCAACCAAAGGCAGTTTTACCGGTATCACGATTAAAGATACTATTCCGCAAAATGATCTTCAGACAATAATCTCGCGAATACCGCCCGTTATGGTGATTGCGGTCGTCCTGATTCTGGTATTGCTGGTGGTGGGACTTCTCTGGGCGATACTCAAGCTCAGGCACAGGCAAAGAGAGCACGCAGCCGTGCTTAAAGCAAAGTATGAATCTGAGCAGCAGCGGGTCAGGGCAGAAGCAGCAGAAAAAAGTGCGGAGGAGAAAAATGCTTTTTTCTCAAACATCAGCCACGATATGCGTACGCCGCTCAATGCCATTACCGGTTTTATCCGGATGGCCAAAAAGAGTGATCTGCCTGTCGAAACAAGGAATGAGTATCTGGAAAAAGCTGAACAGTCAGGCTTTCTTTTAATGGCTCTGGTGGATGATACGCTGACTATCTCAAAAGCCAACAGCGGAAAATTGAAAATTCAGCCCGAGCCTGTGCGATTAAGAGAATTGATTGCCGCAATCATTGTTCCGATACAGGCTGCGGCAAAGAAAAAGAACATCACATTCACGGTGGATTATTCGAATGCGCTTGACAGAATTATCATGGCGGACAAGCTCAGTGTACAAAAAATCTTCCTCAATCTGTTGACAAATGCTGTTAAATATACGCCGGAGGGCGGCAATGTCCGTCTGGATATTTTCAACTCACCCGGTAATGGGAGTTCTACTGATTCTGTTCTTGTTGTCAGCGATGACGGAATCGGAATGTCGGACGAGTTCCTGCCTCATATTTTTGAACCATTTGCACAGGAAAAGCAAAAGGGCTATGAGTCAGTCGGTACGGGCCTGGGACTTTCCATTGTGAAAAAGCTTGTTGACCTGATGGGCGGTACGATAACTGTAAAAAGTGAAAAAGGAAAAGGCACCTCATTTACCGTGCGGCTCCACTTCGAAGAAGCGAAAGATGCTGTCGCTTTGGAGACGGTAAGCAATCCCCTCTCCAGGATCAATCTTTCAGGGAAACGGGTTTTACTGTGTGAGGATAATGCGCTGAACCGTGAAATTGCAGTCGCAATAATCCGGGACAAAGGCATCATCGTGGTAACGGCTGAAAACGGAGAAATAGGCGTTCAGAAGTTTTCAGCAAGTGCGACAGACGAATATGACGCGATTCTGATGGACATTCGAATGCCTGTTATGGATGGTTATGAAGCAACAAGGCAGATAAGAGCCATGAATCGTCCTGACGCTAAGACCATACCGATCATAGCCATGACGGCTGACGCATTCGCGGACGACATACAAAAATGCATGCAGGCAGGCATGAGCGGTCATATTCCCAAGCCCATCGATCCGGACAAATTCTATGAGGTTTTGAACGAGAACATAAAGAATACCCGATAGCTATCCGCTGAAGTTTTTTGAGAACAGCAAAGTCACATTGTCCGCGCCGTTTACGCAGGCTTCAATCTAAAACGGTACTATTTCAAAAGACAGATGAATACTTAATCAGCGCCGGAACTTCTGCTTTATAAGAGACTGCTGTGTCATGCGACCATATTCAAGTGAAAAAGCATCTTTTGAAACCTTAAACGTAATACTTTAGATAATCTATCACGTTGATTTCAACAAGTGTGGGAGGCATGGCAATGAACAAGTACAAGTTATGGAAGATCGTCGCAGCCTGTCTCTTTGCTGCGTCAGGCTGCTGCATGCTGAGCGGATGCTCATCCTCCAAAACCGCTGCGAAAGAAAATGTAACAATCTATACAAGCATTGAGGATTATAGAATTGAATACCTGAGCAAACGTCTGGAGGAGACGTTTCCGGGCTATGATGTGAACATCGTGTTTTATTCGACGGGCGATCATATCGCAAAGCTTTTAGCGGAGGGAATCAATACCGACTGCGATATCACCCACAGTCTCGGATACAGCTATCTCCAGCAACTGGATGAAAAAGGCTGTCTCGCCGATCTTTCTTCCTATGACAAGTCCATCTATGATGAGAACCTGATCATCAGCGACGATTTTCTGCCGCAGGAGCGGGGCAGCGGCGCCGTCATACTGAACACGCAGCTTTTGGAAGAGCTTGGACTCGACGAGCCGGAATCCTATGAAGATCTGCTAAGACCTGAGTATCGGGGGCTGGTCTCCATGCCGGACCCAAAAGCTTCCAGCACGGGGTATATTTTTTACAAATCCCTTGTCAACGCCTGGGGCGAAGAAAAGGCTCTGAATTATTTTGACAAGCTGACGGACAATATTCTTCAGTACACAGAGTCCGGTTCCGGACCGCTGAAAGCCGTGGCCGAAGGCAAGGCCGTCGCAGGTCTCGGAACGACGGCAACCGCTGTCGCCAAAATCAACGAGGGTTCGCCGCTCAAGATTACTTTTTTTGAGGAAGGCGCGCCCTATGCCGTATATGGGCAGGCCATCATAAAGGGCAAGGAAGAGCGCAAGGCCGTGAGGGACGTTTTTAATTTTCTCGTCAACACCTTCAATTATGAAAACTGTGAGCGCTACATGCCTGAGACTCTTTATAAAGACAAGACCTTCTCACTTGAGAATTATCCGCAGAATATCAAATACGCGGATATGAGCAATAACACCGTGGAGGAAAAGGAAAGACTTCTGGCTGAGTGGAATCACTGAGAAAGGGAAGGCGGTGAGACGTTTGAACGGTATCCGGGGCAGCACGAGGAAAATGGGGGGCGGCGCGATTCAGCGTCTTGTCTCCTTGTTCCTTGCGCTGCTTTTTTCCATAGGCTGCTTCTGCCGGCCGGTGCTTGCGGCCGGGACGTCGTCCGCTGCGGGGCAGCAGGTCGTGCACGCGGGTTTTTTCCGCTTTGATGGTTATCACGAAATGAATTCCGCGGGCGAGAAGTCAGGTTACGGCTATGATTTCCTGCAGATGATCGCCGGGTATGCCAACTTCAAGTATATTTATGTCGGCTATCAGAAAACCTGGGCGGATATGCTGGATATGCTGGACAGCGGCGAAATCGACATGCTGACCTATGCGGTTAAAACGCCGGAATACGAGAAACGCTTTGATTTCAGCGAGCACAGCATCGGCACCAGTTTTGCGATTCTGACCACGTCAGCTTCAAATACCGCTTTTGCCGCCAATGATTACAGTCCCTTCAACGGTATGAGGGTCGGTTTCATCCGGGGTGCGAACCGCAAGGCTGCGTTTGACGATTACGCGAAAGGAAAGGGTTTTTCTTATACGCCGGTATATTATGAGGATATTGCCAGTATGAAAACCGCTCTGGCGGACGGCAGCGGGATCGACGCCATGGTGTCGGACGAGCTGCGGGTTCTGTCCAACGAAGTAATCCTTGACAAATTTGACCGGCAGGATATCTACGTCATGGTGAAGAAGGGCAATTCGGAGCTGCTGCACACCATCGACGAGGCTATCAGAAAACTGAATATGGCGGATCCGGGCTGGAACGTTGACTTGAAGAAAAAGTACTTTCTTTCCGATTACTCAGCAAGCTTTTCAATGACTCCTGCGGAAACAAAATATGTTGAAGACCTCTCATCATCAGGTGCAAAACTAAAAGTACTGTTTAATCCTGCGCGTTATCCGTTTTCGTATTATAAAGACGGCGTGGCCGCCGGGGTCCTGGTGGATGTATTCAAAAATATCGCTGCTGAATATGGTCTGCCTTA
>DCDB01000348.1 GCA_002316215.1 Lachnospiraceae bacterium UBA1066
CTGCCGTCTGATTTTCCAGAGAAGCCGCCGGGGCATTCTTTCTGACGGATGCAACGCCCTCTTTGCATGTTTTCTCACTTGCGTAGACCTGGCTCGTTCCAATCGTCAATCCATTGACCGCAACGAGATGAAACACGAAGCCTGTCTCCTTTTTGTAAATTTCAAACTTGCCTGTAGCCATTGCACTGCCCCCTTTGCTTATAAAACAACACCTGAGACTGCCTCTAAAAACAAGCATCTTTTTGTTCTTATGATTCGGCCTTATTATACAATATTTGAGTATAAACTTAAATAATCATTCTGATAAAACGGTTCAAAAATCAATCAGCAGCTTGCGTGCCGCACCCGAATGGAATAAAATATAGAAAGGCAAAAGGAGATTTTATGAGTTCAAAAAGCAAAACGCATCAGAAGAGAATCCGCGATAATATCAAGCATTTTAAAAATGCTTCCATCGATTATCACCAGCTGATCAAAGATTTTTACATTGAAAACGGGCTGGCCTACATTTCCTGCAATGTGCACAGCATTCTGGATATCCTGAACCCTTATGCCGTCAGGGGATATGAGATCCTGAAACGTGATTTTGCCGATTTTATCGATGAAAACGGTTATCACATTCCTGTGGAATACCCTATCGTCCTGGAAATCTGCGGCGGAAATTTCACTCAGGGCCAGCAGAAGACCATTGAGCGCGTCGTGTCGGACTATTATGCCCTGCGCCTTGCCGACACCGAATTCGATCTTGTGCAGAATAAAAAGAAAGCACGTTTCCTTCTGGTCATGGGAATAATAAGTTTCCTGATCATGCTGCTCCTGAACAGCTTCCGCCTCTTAAGCGGCACATTTATGGAGCCGTTTATTGTCCTCCTGTGGTTTTTCCTCTGGGATTTTTTCGAGATCGTCTGGTTCGAGCGCCGGGAACGCATCATGGATAAGGCCGAAGCTGCCCAGATGGCCAGCATGAAAGTCATTTTCCGTGAAAAATTCAAAGATATCCCTTACGATGAGGAAACCAGCCGGAAAATCATTGATGAAATCCTTGAAAACGGGCTTTCGGATGATTCCGCCCATGAAGATGAGTAATCACCTGCATCAGGTATCCAGAAAGTGTTTTTTCTTTAAAATGACAATCTCCGCCGTCACAATCAGGGCGGAAATGACGATCACGGCGATGTAGCCGTAATGGAACTGAAGCTCCGGCATATAGGCAAAGTTCATGCCGTACCAGCCGGCAATCAGTGTCAGCGGCATACAGATCGCGGTAATGACAGTAAGCGTCGCCATATTGTTATTCTGCCTGTTCTGGATCTGGGCTTCAGAAAGATCATGCAGCTGCATGCAGTATTCCCGGATCGTCATCGTCAGATCATAAAGACGGTCGCAGCGTTCCATCATAATCTGGAGCCTGTGGCACTCTTCCTCCTGGAATATTCCATTTTCATTTTCCACAAAAATCGCCAGCATGTCCACCAGCTGCTGATAATAAGTACCCATGCGCAGGACATTTTTCCGGATCTGCTGGAATTCTTTGACGAGACCGGATGATTTGCCTTTTGAGGACAGAATCTCATCCTCTATTTCAAAAAGACGGTCTTCATAGCGCACAAGGTAGGAAACGTCATCGTTAATAAAGTATTGCAGGAATTCGTAAAAGAAGGTTCCGAGCGAGCCGTCATTTAAGGCGCTCATCTTACGGACGGCAATCATGACTTCTTTAAGGCAGCTGTCCTCGCTGATAAAAAGCAGATAATGCTCTTTCAGGTAAAAAGCCAGAGACACGAAATTCGTCACGACATCCGGTTTCAGCGGGATTTTCAGTGTACCGACCATGCAGCGGTCAAAGACTTCGGCTTTACAGAAACGTATTCCGTCCAGTCCATGGTTCAGGACATTCCTGTAGGGAAGAACAAGGCCGGCTTTTTCGTATTCTTCCACCGTCATAATTTCAAGAATCACATCTTCCTTCAGGACGGGCTCTTTCTCCGTCAACGGCTGAAGTTCCTCATTAATCCGATATTTCATGCTTATCCCCCGTCTTAACCACATTTTTCAGGAATCCTTATTTCCGCAGGCAGCTTTACCAGAATTCAAAGGGCTTCATGACTGCCACAGCCGCAGCTTTACCAGAATTCGCAAAGCTTCATGACTGCCGCATAAACCGCAGGCAGGTCGTTTTTTATGACGTCTCCTTCGTTATTAAAGACTGCCGCAAAACCGACCCAGACAGAAGCAAGAAGGGAAATCACCGCCAGCCCATACAATATTTTTCGAGAGGACCGGACATCTGCATCCGCTGTTTCCGCAAAGCAGTTCTCCTGTATCTGCATCATAAATACAAGGGCAAGTATCCCCAGAAGCCATACAAAATCCATGATATACCGCATATCCGTTCCCGACATTGCAAAAGAAGCAAAAGCCATGAACAGCGAAACCGCAGCGGAAAGAAAAGCAAACATCCGTTCATTTTCCGCGTTTTTCTTAAGCGCCGCGCGTCCGGGAAAAAGCCACCACAGCATCGGGAAGGAAAAAGCTCCGAGCATTGCAATATGCAGCTTATATCCTGCATAATTCGAAAGCTGGCTGACAACGATATGCGCAAACGGAAATCTGGCATTAATATACGGCAGCTGCAGAAACATATGGTAAATGGCAGGAATAATATCATAAATCGTAAATTTCATCTTTGAAGCATCCGAAATCGTCAGCTGGTAAATGATGCCGAACTGCAGCGGCGAACCGAAACGGAGATAATTATATCTCATAATCAGCACCGCGCCGACGGCTGTCGGGATGGCAAAACACAGCATTTTGATCAGACTGTCTTTCAGGGTTTCTTCCCTGTTCTTCAGAACCCGGATAAAGAACGGCAGCATCGGCAGAATAAAAAGCGCAGCAATCGGACGGCTTGCGACCGACAGGGCATAGGCTATGCCCGCAAAAATAAGAAGCACACGCGCCGGCAGGCATCCGGCCCTTAGAGCACGCAGCGACAAAAACATGAATAATGCCGCAAACAGGATTTCGGAAAGATAAGGCATGACATAAAAAGATATCTGGGCCTGCGTCGCATAA
>DCDB01000006.1 GCA_002316215.1 Lachnospiraceae bacterium UBA1066
TCCAGCCATGATTCCTTTTATAATCTGATTGGTTACTATGAAGGGCAGGGGCAGGAAGACCAGATTAAAGCCGGCGTGCCGCTGGCCTATGACGGCTTGGAAGAGATACCGCTTGACAGCGCTTATGAAATGGTTTTTTCCGCAGCCTTCCGGAATCTGTACGGCTGGGTACGGAAAGGAATCCCGGCGCCGCATGCGCCGAAAATCGAAACAGAATTTACTTCCCGGCCTATGGAAGAAGCTTTCGGCGCAGCTGTGAAAAATAAGACGGACCTGTTTGGAAACGCACAGGGCGGAATCCGTCTTCCGGCGGTGGAATGCCCGATTTATACTTACCACAGCGCAAGCAGAAGAAAAGGCGGAGGCTTAAACCCCCTTTTCGGATGGATGGAACCATTCGGAAAAGACAGGTTCAGAGCTGTTTACGGAACGGAAGCGCAATATGAAAAAATCCTTACGGAAAAAACGGCAGCAGCCTGCGCAGCCGGTTTTCTGCTGAAAGAAGATATCCAGGCATATGAAGACTTTTTCCTGAAAAAGCTGCAGGAATGGTAAACTTCAGATCAGTCTTATGACATCCCAAAAACATACAATATTGGGAGAAAGAGTGAGAAAGAGTTCAATAGTTCCGTCCGATTGGTAATAGATACTTCGTTCTTCAGGGATACATCCCTTTTTGAAATAATTGGGCTTATGGATCGCCTCCATCTGAAGATTGGCTTTGAATTCCTCAGGGCTGATATTACTGGATTCAAAGCTTCCTATAATAAGATCAAGCAGGCTGCCGTGGGCACGGTCGATAATCATTCTGGTTATATGGTAAGTACCGGGCAATACATGTTCCAGAGAAAAGACGATCTTTTTTTGAGATGTATTTTCAAAGCAGCTGTAGACTTTAGTGAAAGTAGAAAACTCGTCATTTTCAAGAATTGAAGAAAAAACGATGGGCGAGTACTGGTAGGTCAAAACCTGAAAATGGTTTTCTTCCGATTGCGTGATACAAAAGTTCTCATTTTTCAGGATGAGACTGCTGCCGAGACGGCTCAGGAACATAAAGGCATAATATGCCGGCTGCGCGAAAGATTCAGAGTTTAAAAGGGCCCGGCCCCAGAAATAATGCAGTTCATTTTGCGTCAGGACGGAATTTGTTGAAAAATGAGTATCTTTGAAAATCCAGTAACCGATTTTCTGACAAAAAGGCAGCAGATCAAGTGCGGCCTTGCAGACAAAAGAGGCCTGATAGCAGGACGCCTGAACCGGCGTGTTCGGGAGGACAATCGGTAAGGACGTCCATTCGGTTGCGTAGAAATCGGAAGACAGCTCGTATTGGCGAAGCAGCTCCTTTATGGAAGAGGCCCTTTCTGTAAAGATGCTCTTCTCCTGGCTTACCATATAGTAATCCGTGCGGACTCTTGAAAGCAGATTAAAATAAGCGGTTATGAAGTCAGGTATGACAGACTGCGATTGGAATTCTCTTAGAAGAACTTCTAAATCACTGAGCGGGTGGGAACTGTCATACCCGGGACCGCCGATACGGGCATCCGGAATATACTTCCGGATGAGCTTTTGTATATTTTTAAAACTCTGGACATAAGCGTAAGCCGTTTCACGCGGCATTTTCCATATTTCAAATTCCCAGGAGGCGAGCCAGGAAACCGGATAGGCATGAACAATATGGTTTAAAAATGCATCCAGAAGATTCAGATAGCGGGAATCTCTTGGAATATAAGAAACAGAGCCTGTTGTATTTTCACGTGTGTACAGACAGGGCAGTCTTGTCAGTTCGATCAGGGGTACGAATTTGCTGCGCTGCAGGAAACTCAGGATCTTGTCGATATCCAGGAAATAGTAATCGTAGTCCGGAAGTACACGGGGTATAAAAGCATTGCTGATCAGGCCCAGAATGCGAAGATTGCGGATGCCAAGACGGTCCGCCGCTTTCAGAAGGTCGCGGCAGAAGACGTCCCTGAGAAGATTACTGGCATAGCCGATATTCATGAGGGTAGAACAGCCGTGATGCCACATGGATGTATGGGAAGTATCAGCGGCAAATGAAAGAAGCCGGACGTCTGATGCTTCTTCTGCAGCTACGGCCAGGGGTTTATAGGAATAGTGATCTGCATTTTCTTCAAGGCGCTCTTCCTGTTTCTTTCTCCGATAGGCGCTGGGTTTATCCCCGTACGTCTGGCTAAAAGAACGGCTGAAAGCGGACACATCGGAAAAACCGCAGCGAATCGAAATCTCCGTGATGGAATCGTCGGTATAGCAGATATCCCTGCGGGCGTGGAACATCCGCTTATCCAGAAGATATTGTTTGAAATTCGTATGGAGGTATTTCTTGAAGAATTTTGAAAGATACTGGGGCGTCAGGGAAAATTCACCTGCCAGATCGGTCAAAGTCAGCTGATTCTGATAGTTTTGATCAATGAAATCAAGAATGTCTTTTATCCGATGCTGATATTTTGCCGGTATTTCGTCAGACGTTCCGGATGAAAAGCTGTTCTGTTTCTGCAGTTCCTCCAGAAGCTGGAAAAGCAGCCCCATGATCCTGAGATAATTTTCCGATTTACTCTCGAGATAGGTTCCGGTTATGGAACTGATCAGCTGCTTGATTTTGCTGTAGTTGTTTGCCGGTTCCCGGACAGTATCGCAGACAAGTGTTTTAAATGTACCTAGGTGATGCTCAGCAAAACCCGCATTGAGGGAGAGAAGAATGACCGTGTTATTCTTCTCTCCCTCAATGGTATAGTCTGAACCGGGACAAAGGAGCCTGACAGAGTCCGCCTTGAATAGTTCCTGACAGGTACTGTCGGATATGGTTATCTGGCCATTCAGCACATAAATAAAATCAAAGGTGTCATGACGAACCCTCTGATGTCCGGAAAATTGCGTATAGTCTGCATATCTGATCGGAAGTGTATTTGGATTATCTGACATATCTTTGGAATCCTTTCCTTACAGGTCTTTTACCAGGTCAATCAGGAACATACGGATATCATGGTGCCTGAGCCTGACAAAGAGCCGCATAGGCTCTCCTTCTTTGACAGTAACTGCTGACAGCACCGGTATTAAATCGGAACTTTTTTCCAGGGCACCGATTTCATGCCTGCCTGAGAAGGAAAGGTAACCGGTTTTCCTCCATTCATTCAGTATGCTGCCCGAAGACGCAGTCAGGTTGAGTTCCTTCACGAGATAGGTTCCGGGCTGGGCATTTTCAATCTCAACGGTCAGGCTTTCAGGATCGGAAGGCAGAAACAGCGCTTCCGGAAATTCAAATTCCCTGTATGCGATGTTCCGCCGGCTTATTTCCGGACGAATATGTTCATAGTGATAGAAAAGGCATTGAAACTGATGCCTGCTGCTGCAGGTAATGAAGATTCCCTTTTGCTGGTAAAGGAGCTGCTTCCCTGACAGTGCTAAAAGATGCATGGCATGCCAGGAAGGCTTGGGAATTCCGGTATCGGTTATCAGTCCCCATCCGCCGAAGAGAAAGTCCAGATTATCGGAATAGCGCAGAGGTATATCAGAGAGCTGATAGTATGCGATGGCGGATGCGCCGCAATTCAGTGATTCTGTCATATTGCGGATCAGATAGCTGCCCTGGTAGATGGAATCGTTGATAAAACTTCTGGAAGACAGGTTGGAATTAAATTCTGTTATCCAGATTTCCATACCGGGATACTTATTTTGGATAATCCCGGAAATCTTCCGAAGCTGTTTTTCGAGAAGATCGGGATCGGACGATATGGAAAGAAGCCCGTCGGTTCTATATACGGGATAGAAATATATGGTCACAAAGTCAGGCAGAGCATGGTTTTGCGCACAGGTATCAAGCAAATACAATAATCGTTCCGGCATATCCCAGCGGTTAAAGCCCGGTGCCCCCAGTTTGGTATCCGGCGAATATTTGTATAAGATATCTTTCAGCTGGCGCAGGCACTGTACATACTTAAAAAATGTGACATCCTCAGCGGCTTCTCTAAAGTCGTCCGGAGAAAAACTGAACTCAAAGCGCCATTTACTGAAATTTTTTGCACCATAGCGGTTGATGCAGGCCCGGATAAAGGCAGGCATCATACTGACGATATTCTTCAGATAAGCGTCAAAATTGCGCGCTTCATTTTTTGGAATATCCTGAAGGCCGCTCAATTGTATGCGGAATAACTTGTTGCCGAGTTCTATGAAAGGAAGTATATGATTCTCCGCCATGAAGTCCAGTATAAGGAAAACTGAGGTATAGTCATATTGATTGTCTGATTCTGACGTACGGACAATGAGATCCATCAGCCGGCATATACGTGCATAGCGGAAGCCCAGTTCTTTTTTTGCCCGGACGATCTGTTCATAGAGAGAGGAGGCATGAAACTCGGTAGCGTAGCCAAGATTGATCAGCTCGTTCCAGAGCGGATGGTAGTCGTTAGCTTTTTCGGCGTTTATATGGATTTCCTTTATGGCTGCCTGCTCCTTATGGCGCTCTTCTGTTTCAATATCACTGCCCTTCCTGTCTGCCAGTTCTGTCAGAAGAAAAAGAGCGCGTTCTCGTGCTATAGGACGGAAGGAACCCTGTGAATTATTTTCGTTCTTTTTCAAAGAAGGCGCATCGGTATTATTCCCGCGGCCGCAAGTCAGCAGCTCCGCATCTTTCAGGTTTACTTTTTCTGCTGCCTGTACAGGCGTAAGAGAGGCGTAATCAACATACAGGGAGCCTTTCCGGCAGCGGAGCTCCTGAATATACTGGTGGTAGGTGAGCCCGGTGTTCTTTTTGAAAAAATTTGCGAAGTATTGCGGTGTGACATGAAAATTTTCTGAGATTTGATTAAGCGACAGATTTCCGCAGAAATTAGTCTGTATATAGGCAAGAACATTATTAAAAATAAGTCCCTGCTTTAAGCCGGGGCTGTCATTTTGATATGCAGGGGAAGAAGACTGCTCAAAACGGTTTAACTCATAAATAAAGGGCAGTATTTCTTCGGCATTTCTTATTTCCGAAGAAGTGCCCTCTGAAAGACAGGACGCGGCATAACGTATAAAGAATTCTGTGACGGCATGATTTCTGGAGAAAAGATGTGCATTCCGTATGATCTGACCCTCATCAAGGAGATCAAGCAGGCTTAATGGATGCAGCCTTAACACAAAAAAAGCAGGCATGCCTTCGGGAACCATTTGAACCGAAGCGTAAGGGGGAAGAAAAAACAATTCGCCGCATTTTACGGAAATGTTTTTCATCTGCGTTCCGGAGGTAGCCGAAGTGCCAGAGAAGGTGACGGAATCCTTCAGGACAAGAAAGAAAACAGCATGGCTGTCAGAACAGGCCTCTTTTTTGTCAATATAAAAGGTATCGGAAGCGGAGGTCAGTGAATTCAGTTTCTGCAGAATGTACATAGGACAGAAATCTCCTTCCGGATAAAAAGCGTTCCACTTATGGATAATGTATCATCCGGCGGATGACAGGTCAATCATTTTTGTTAATAAAAACCCAGAAAAATTAATCCTAAAAACAATGCTGAAGAATTGATCCGGAAAAGAGATTAAATATAGCCAAGAATATGACAAAATCCGCATGCGCCGGAAGGGCGCAGGTGAAATGGGAATGCTATGATATGCCTGGTCCGGAACATATAGTAAGAAATTAAAGTAAATGAATGAAACAGGAGGCTGAATGGACAATAAAGAAACTGTTATTAAAATGTACGAAGAATTTTTCAATGCCCATCAGGTAGATGCAGCACTGAAGTATGTCCGGGAAGATTATATCCAGCATAACCCCGGGGTAGGGCAGGGACGTAAGGCGCTGATCGATGCCTTTCGTCAGAAGTTTCAGGATGAACCCGGATTCCGGCTGGTCATACAGAAGATTATCGCGGAAGACGATATGGTTGCAGTATATTTGAAGAATGTCGATGACGAAGGAAATACGAAATGCCGTGTCGTCGATATTTACAGGCTTCAGGACGGAAAACTGGCAGAACACTGGGATGTTCTTCAGAAGAGCTGACAAAGAAATGCAGGATGCAGACGTCAAAAGTCCAAAAAGTTATCTGCGTGCAGGAAAAACTTTTTGCGGATTGCGGGAATCGCGAGGCGATGGGGCAATACGCAGCATCAAAAAAGCAAGCGTCAGAAAATTGCAGGGAAATAGAGCAATCCGCAGCATCATAGGTATTATAAGGTACTATGGGCACTCACAGCATAATATAAGAAAGAGGATAATATGAATATTCTTGGTATTTCATTTGGACAGAAGAATCACAATGATGATATTCTGGTAAAGGAAGCACTCTACGGATGCAGAGAAGCTGCACCGGATGCTGATATCCGGTTTGTTAATACCGTTACGATGAATATCGGACGCTGCCGCGGATGCGGAGCCTGCTCAAGGGCACTGGAACAGGGAAAAGACAATGACTGCATATTTAAGGATGATTTTCAAAAATTGGAGGATATGGTACGCTGGGCGGACTGCCTGATTGTCGGCTGCCCGGTCTACACGCTTCAGCCGGCCGGCCAGTTTAAGGACTTCGTGGACCGGTTTTCCTGCCGTCACGATATTTCGGCAATTCCGTGGGTCCTCGACAAGAGGAGAAGCGGAGAGCTTCCGGGCAATGCGGATGATTTCCCGATGGATCGCCTGAGGCACAGGTATGTATCCTATATCAGCGTCGGCGGTGCAAGTACAAAGAACTGGGTGGCGATGGGCGCACCTTCTATGCCGCTGTTTGGCATATCGGCAGGGATGAAGACCATCTGCAACTATGATGCCCATCATATGGGGACGACAGGGAATCCGTATCTGGATCCGGAACTGATTGAGCGTATGCATGAAATTGGGAGAAGAACGGCCGGAGCATACGGAAAGCCTTATGAAGAAGTTGAAGCCTATACGCCGCAGGGAGAGGGCGTCTGCCCGGTCTGCCATCAGAACCTTCTGATGCTGAACGGAACGACAACGGTAGAATGCCCGGTATGCGGGATCGAAGGGCACCTGTCGGTCGATGGGGACAAAGTCAATGTGGAATTCAGTGAAGATCAGATTAACCGGGCAAGAGGGACGTTCCGCGGACTTCGTGAGCATACGACCGAGATACAGAGTTTCGGTGCTATATGCGGACCGAAAATCATGGCCAACAAGGAAATGATTGATAAGAATATGAATGAGCGGATTAAAAATTTTGACAAAGCAATAAAGAGCCCCGGAGAAAGTACCGGCAAATAAGAGGTGCGCAGAGACGATGGTCATCCAGATTGTAAAAAATGAAATAAAGCCCGGAACGGCGGAACAGTATATCGAAGCGGCGAAAGATTTCATGTCCTATGTGAAAGAGAACTGCCCCGGATGCCTTGAAGCCGGGGTCATGCAGGATCAGTCAAATGGGAATATCGTCGCCAACCTTGTCAAATGGGAAAGCAGTGATGATCTGAAGAATCATCTTGCAGGAGACGCCCTTTCAAAATTCGCGGATCGTCTGTTCCCCTTCTTTGTCAGCAACACGACGGAAATCTACAGATTACAATAAGCAGGATGAAACTATGTTCGGATCGGTAAAATTCCCTTTGCAGGAAGATGCCCTGCAGAGGGAAGAAAAGATGAAGAGAAAACAGAGAAGAATCATTCTTTCTGAGAACAAGCCGATTCTTCCGGCACTTGACAAAGCCCTTTGGGTTTTATCCTTTGCCCTGCCGGGGCTTGCCATTCTTCTTGATGCATTTTCCGTGTTAAGGTTTGGAAATTCGGATGTGCACCTGTTTCTCCGTAACAGCAGCTGGTCGGCTCTGATCGTATGGTTTGTATTCGGAGGCTGTACGCTGCTTCTTTCCGCCGTGCAGCTGATACGCGCCGGCTGTCCGGGATATAAGGAATACCGGTATTACTTTTGCGACGAGCTTCCGCGGAATGCACGGATGGCGGATTATGTGCAGGCGGATCCTCCCAGAGGTGCAGGACGGGATCCGGATCTTATTCTGTATCTGAAGCCGGAAGGCGTTAAAACCAGAAAAAAATACATCATCTATATCGTATCTGCAGCTATCTGCGGAGCGGTTCTCGCCGCATATTTTCTGTGTATACATGGGTTTTAAAGACCGGGAGTATCGCGCAGTGAGGCCGATGATTATTTGAAACTGCATTTTTTACGGCAGGCGTCAAAAGCCTGACACGGCATTGCCGGCTTCAGCAGCCGGTCATTAAATATTTTTTTATAAAATATAATCAAGGAAAATAAAGAAAGTATCTCTGGAGTTCCGCGGAAATGGGATCTCCTGAGATACCTTTTTTAAGAATAGGGAGAAAACAATCATGACATCAGGAAAAACAATGGATATGACGACGGGAAAGGCACTCCCGATCATCGTCCGCTTTACGATACCTGTCCTTCTCGGAAATCTTTTTCAGCAATTTTATAATCTGGCGGATACGCTGATCGTCGGCCGGCTTCTCGGCAGCAACGCGCTGGCAGCCGTCGGGTCGACCGGTACTCTGATGTTCCTGATGACAGGCTTTACCGGCGGACTTACAACCGGATTTTCTGTTCAGACGGCACAGACCTACGGGGCAAAAGATTACGGCCATATGAGAAGAAGCGTGGCGAATGCGATGCTTCTGTCGATCCTGGTGACGGTTTTTGCAACGTTATTCAGTGTCTTATTTATGCATCCGCTTCTGAAGCTGATGAATACACCGGCTGAAATATATCAGGATGCCTACAGCTACATTATTGTAATAGGATATGGCATGGGCGCCTCTGTATTTTACAATCTGGCGACAGCCATACTAAGATCCGTTGGGAACAGCCGGGCGCCGCTGATTTTTCTGGCACTTTCCTCTATACTGAATATTTTTCTTGACATTCTTTTTATCGGACCGTTTGGAATGGGAACCATGGGAGCGGCTGCGGCTACGGTTCTTTCTCAGGGAGTTTCAGCTGCAGCATGCCTTGTCTATATGAATCGGCATATCCGGATGCTGTGGCCAAAGAAAGGTGAGTGGCATTTTAATAAAGAAGACACAAAATTCCAGCTTTGGATCGGAATTCCGATGGCAATTCAGTACGGTGTGACGGCCTCCGGCAATATGATCAAGCAGAGCGCAATCAATATCTTCGGGGCGGATGCGATTGCGGCATGCACAGCTTCGGGAAAATTTCAGACGATGCTGACACCGGGCATGTTTTCCATGGGGCAGACGATGGCGACCTGGACGGGGCAGAACTATGGCAAAGGCAGCCTGGAAAGGATACGGCAGGGTGTAAAAACATCATCGCTCACCATACTGATCTATGCAGTTATCGTGGGGATTCTGTCTCTTTTCCTGGTCAGGCCGGTCATGGGATTGTTTTTTACTGAAGCGTCGGAAATCGAAACTATGCTGCCGTATGCGCAGACCTATCTTTATGTTTGCGTTCCGTTTTACTTTGTCCTGGGAATGATTTTCATCAGCCGCAGCGCTCTTCAGGGATGCGGTTCAAGCGTTATTCCGCTGATCGGGGGGATTGCGGAATTTGCCGCACGGCTGGTTACCGCAATGATTGCCATGCAGGCCGGCAGCTTTACTTTGGCCTGCTTCTGTGATCCGGCGGCCTGGCTTTTCTGCTGTCCTGTGCTGGTAGCCGGATATTTTGCCATAATAAAAAAAGAAACAATGAAGAAAATGAATACAGGAAACTTAATGTCTTGAATATAAAACCGGAGCAATTTAATAAGGATATCCTGGTTTTATGAATTTAAAATATTTTTTTAAAATGGTGGGACTTGCGAAGCGGCGGAGCAATCCTAAGAATCATAGGTGCCAAAAGGTACTTTTGACGCCTATAGCATGTGAAAATCCAGAAAATTAAAATATCGAGGAATTTTTTAAACTCAGGAAAGAAAAAGAAGCCCAATATTAACAAAAAATCACGAAAAGAGATTAATAAGTTGAGGATTGCGCTTCCTGAATTTTGATATTATAGCTTCAGACAGAATAAAGAACGGTTCCGGAATCGGAATGCTGCAGCATTTCGAAGAAGAATGATTCAGGGCAACAATTCAGGACAATGATTCAAGGCAATAGTTAAGAACAATGATTCAGGATAATAATTCATGGCAACAATTCGGAGTCATAATTCAAGGCATTGTTTCAGGATGGTTATCAGAAAAAGATTAAGTTTTACAGTATCTATTCAAAATGCAGGTTAAAAAGGAGAGGTAACATGAAGGGAAAGAAGCTTATTGCATTATTATCAGCAGGATTAATGGTTCTTTCAATGGCAGGCTGCGGCAGTACAGCATCAACGGCTTCAACGGCGGCGTCCGCAAGCGGTTCCGCAGCGGCATCCACGACAGCATCCGCATCTACGACAGCTTCAGGAGCTTACGGAGCGAATGTTGATCCGGAGAACACGAAAAAGACAGACGAAACAATTACCATCGGCCTCGCATCCGAACCGTCAGCCATCTGGGGAGCTGCTGTAGGAAAGACTGAAAATGAAGGACAGATCATCCAGAACTGCCTTATGGACACGCTGGTCACAACGGACCGCACAACAGGCGAAGTCAAGGCGAATCTTGCGACTGCCTGGGAATGGGTTGATGATACGCATTGCAAATTTACTCTTCGCGATGATGTCACAATGAATAACGGAGACAAGTTAACTTCAGCAGATGTTATTTATTCAATTGGTGTCTGGACGAGTGCATCAGCAAATACAGATACCGGAAGATACATTGATGCCGCAGGATGCACAGCCGATGACGACAAAACCGTTACCATCGGATTCAACACAAAAGCACCGGATCTTCTTTCCATGCTGGCATGGAGCAACTTCGGCATTGCAAGCGAAGCGGATGTAACAGCTGCCGGCGGTCTTGAAGCAGCGGCAAAGAATCCCCTGATCGGCTCCGGAAAATATAAGTTTAAAGAATGGAAATCCGGCCAGTCTATCACACTTGAACGAAATGACAATTACTGGAATAAGGATTACGCAGGATACTATAAGACAATTGTCTTTACATTTACAAATGATGCGGCAGCCCGCGCAATGGCCGTTCAGTCCGGAGATGCCCAGATTGCCTATGATATGCCGGTAAGCCAGGGAGCGACTTATGTCGCCAATACTGAAGTAAAGACATTTATCTACAGCTTCGGACAGAATGCCCACCTTTGGTATAATATGAAAGACGGCAAGACGACCTCAAACCAGAAGGTCCGCGAAGCAATTGACAAAGCAATCGATTTTGACGCTCTGGCTCAGGTAGGTACAGCAGGATACGGCAAAGCTGCGCTTGGCTACTTTACAGAGGATACGACAAAGTACTACAACCAGACCTATACCGCAGAAGAACGCGCTGTAGACGTAGAAGGCGCAAAGAAGCTTCTGGAAGAAGCGGGCTATGCAAACGGGCTTGAACTTACCTGCATCGGTCTTCAGGATACAACTCCGATGTATACCGTCATTCAGGAAAACCTTCGCGCCATCGGCGTCACGCTTACCATTAATACACTTGATACGCCTCAGTTCGTCCAGGATTCTAACAGCGGCAATTATGACCTGATCATTGTCGGAGAACTTACGGATGCCCGTTATCCCACGCTCATGTGCTTTATGAGACAGGCGAATATTGATACATTCGTCATCGGCGGACCGAAAGCTACGACACCTGAGCTGGACAATGCAATCGGTGCGGCAATTGAAGAAAAGGATGAGACCGCTGCAAAGAAAGATCTCGGAGATATCGAGAAGACCATGAAAGATTCCATGATCGAATCCAATCTGTATCCGGAAATGCATACCGTTGTCGGTGCGAAAGATATCATGGGTCTAAAGACAATTGAGCGCGGCTTCCTCGATGCGACATCTTTCTATAAAGCCTGAAGCAATACAGGCAGGGAACGGCATAAACAGAAAACAGTATAGAATGGTAAAGATGTTAGAGAGCGATACATAAACAGAACAATAGATGGACGGAAAATGATTTAAAAGGAAATGATATAAAAAGGTAACGATAATTGAACAGGCGGGTGTCGACGGACGAAAAGGCGGCCCCGCCTGTATGCACGGAATCTTTTTTACGGGCTGGAAAGCGCGAACCGCAGGCAGCCCGAAGATATCCGCCGGAACTTGAATAGGAGAACACAATGGTTAAATATATTATAAAAAGGCTTTTGCTCCTCATTCCTATTCTCCTTGGCGTATCAGCGATTATTTTCGCCCTGAAGACCGTGACACCGGGTGACCCGGCACGTCAGATCCTGGGCAATGATGCGACCGAGGAACAGGTTGAAGCAAAGCGGCAGGAACTCGGCCTGAATGATCCGGTGATCGTTCAGTATGTACGCTACATTGCCGGTGTGGTTCATGGTGACTTCGGGACGTCCTATCGTACAGGAGAACCGGTTCTGTCGGAAATTGCCCCCCGCCTTCTTACCAGTGCAAAAATCACGCTGGGAGCAGTTGCAATCGGAGCATTCTTAGGCATACTGCTGGGTATTCTGTCGGCACTGAAAAAGTACACCTGGGTAGATTCGGTGGTGCTGGTCATTTCCATGTTTTTCCAGTCCGTGCCGGAATTCGTCGTTGCCCTGGTTCTGATTATGATTTTTGCGGTTAAGCTGCATGTGCTTCCGGCTACGGGCATCGATACGCCGCTTGGCTATATCATGCCGATGCTCTGCGTGGGTCTGTCTTCTGTCGCGGGCTATACCCGTATCACCCGTTCTTCCATGCTGGAAGTTCTAGGTGAGGATTATATCCGCACGGCAAGGGCCAAGGGGCAGACGGAGAACAATATCACTTACCATCATGCACTGCGCAACGCCATGATCCCTGTTGCCCAGAGCGTGGGAACAAGTCTTGGAAATTCAATCGGCGGCGGAATGGTACTTGAAACAGTTTTCGGTGTTCCCGGCGTAGGTAAGTATATTGTAGATTCGATTACTCAGAGAAATTATCCGTCTGTTTTAGGCGGAGCACTGATTATTGCGATAGCCCTGACAGTCATTAACTTAATCGTTGACATCAGCTTCGTTATGATTGATCCGAGACTGAAGACCACGATTATATCCGGAAGCGCCAGAAAAAAGGCTAAAAAAGCCCAGGCAGCTGCGTGAGGGGAGAGATAAAAAATGGCTAAAATCCATACTCCAGCAATGGAAAAAATTGAAAAAAGAAATGCAAGAAGGAAAAAGCCGGCAGTATCGACCCCATCTTCCGAGGCATGGAAAAGATTCAAGAGAAATCCGACGGCACTGATCGGGCTGGCCGTCGTCGCAGTACTGATCCTGATTGCCATCTTCGCACCGCTGATCGCGCCTTTTGACTACCAGCAGCAGAACTACGCGGAAATGATGAAAGCTCCGAGCATTAAGCATCTGTTCGGTACGGACCAGTTCGGAAGAGATATTTTCAGCCGTGTCGTATACGGAACCAGATATTCTTTGATCATTGCGCTTTTTTGTACGGTTGCAGCATTTTTCAGCGGCGGTCTTTTAGGCATCATTGCAGGATACTTCGGCGGAAAAGTGGATATGGTCATCATGAGGATTATGGATATTTTCCAGGCAATCCCCATGATCATGATGGCAATGTGCATCGTGGCGGTACTTGGAAACGGAATACCTCAGCTGGTTGCAGCTATTATGTTTGCTTCCATGCCGACCATGGCCAGGAACAACCGCGCAGCCATTCTCAGGGTTCGTGGAAATGATTATATCGAATCCGCAGAGGCGATCGGCCTCAGCCGTTTCAAGATTATCGTGTCGCATATGATCCCGAACGCAGTCGGCGTTATGATTATCTACTTTGTAGGCTTCCTTGCGGTATCTATCATGATGATGTCTTCGATGAGTTACATAGGCGTCGGGCTTGCAGCTCCGACACCGGAATGGGGACTGATCCTGAACGACGGCAAGGCTTATATCACAACGGCACCTTACATGATGCTCTTCCCGGCATTGATGATCATGATTACCTGTTTTGCATTTAACCTCATGGGCGACGGGCTTCGCGACGCTTTTGATCCGAGACTGAAATAAGGAGGACGACATGGCAGATAATAAAGAAAACATTTTGAGCATTAAGAATCTGATCGTCCACTATGAGACGGATGAAGAAGTCGTTGAGGCTGTCAATAACATTTCCCTTGATATAGGAAAGGGAGAAGTCGTAGGGCTGGTCGGTGAGACCGGTGCCGGCAAGACGACAACAGCTCTGACCATCATGGGGCTGCTTCCGCCCCGGGTAGGGCATGTGATTTCGGGAAATATCTTTCTTGAGGGCGAAGACCTCATGAAAAAATCCAACAGCCAGATGCGGAACATCAGAGGCAAGAAGATATCTATGATTTTCCAGGATCCGATGACGGCATTGAATCCGGTCAAGACGGTAGGCGACCAGATTGCCGAGGTCGTCCTGCTGCATGAGCATTGTTCGAAGGCAGAGGCGCTGAAGCGGGCGCAGCATATGCTTGAGATGGTAGGCATCGTCCCGGAACGCTACAAAGATTATCCGCATCAGTTTTCCGGGGGAATGAAGCAGCGTATCGTAATTGCTATTGCACTGGCCTGCGAGCCGGATCTTCTGATTGCCGACGAACCGACGACAGCTCTTGATGTTACTATACAGGCGCAGATCCTGGATATGATGCGTGCCCTTCAGAAGAACCACGGCACATCAATGATTTTTATTACCCATGATCTGGGAATCGTGGCGGAAATGTGCGACCACTGCGCTGTTATGTATGCCGGGGAACTGGTGGAGTACGGAACAACGGCGCAGGTATTTGATAATCCGAAGCATCCTTATACGAGAGCTTTGTATCAATCGATACCGTCGCTTGACAAGGATGTTAAGAGGCTGCATGTCATTCCGGGCCTGGTACCGGATCCGTCAAACCTTCCGTCCTGCTGCAGCTTCTGCGAAAGATGCGGAGAAAAGAAAGCGGTATGCTCCAAATATGATACGAATATCATAGAGATTGAACCGGGCCATTGGGCAAAGTGCCTGCAGTATTCTCCGTCATGGAAGGAGTCTTTATAATGGCAAATCTGTTGGAAGTAAAAAATCTGAAAAAGTATTTTTCGACCCCAAGGGGAATGCTCCATGCGGTAGATAACGTCACCTTCAACATCGAAAAGGGCAAGACGCTCGGTGTCGTCGGCGAATCCGGATGCGGCAAATCTACTCTGGGCAAGACGCTGATGCGCCTTCACGAGCCTACGGACGGTCAGGTGCTTTTCAAGGGCGACGATATTGCGAATATGCCGATCAAGCAGTTTAAACAGAAGTACCGCGCAAACATCCAGATGATTTTCCAGGATCCCTATGCGTCGCTTGATCCCAGGAAAAGCGTACTGGAACTTATAGAGGAGCCTATCCGGGTCCACAATAGGAGTTATACGAAAGCGGAAATCAAAAGCCACGCAGAGGAAATGATGGAATTTGTCGGACTTGCGAAACGGCTTTCTAACTCTTATCCGCACGAACTTGACGGAGGCCGGCGTCAGAGGATCGGAATTGCAAGGGCACTGTCCCTGAACCCGGAATTCATTGTATGCGATGAGCCCGTGTCCGCGCTGGACGTATCCATCCAGGCGCAGATCCTGAATCTTCTCCAGGATCTGCAGGAAGATAAAGGCCTGACTTATATGTTCATTACGCATGACATGTCCGTCGTGAAGCATATCTCGGATGATATCGCGGTCATGTATCTGGGACAGATGGTGGAAAAGTGTCCGGCGGAAGAAATTTTTAAGGATACCATTCATCCGTACTCACAGGCCCTGCTTTCCGCAATCCCCATTCCGGATGTCCATGCCAGCCACGACCGGATGATCATGAAGGGAGAGCTTACCAGCCCGATCGATCCGAAGCCGTGCTGCCGCTTTGCGGCCAGGTGCCCTTACGCGACGGATGAGTGCCGTGCGAAGGAACCTGCGCTCAGGGAAATGAGACCCGGCCATTTTGTAGCATGCCATCAGGCTGAGAAATTTATGTGATGAAATTTTACGATGCAGACATCTTTTTGCTGAAGGAACTTTCTTTCCCTTGTTAATTGGCTGGGGAAGAAAAACGGGACTGTTATCTTGTGGAAGCAGACTTGCTGCCGCTGGTATCACTCAAACGATATTGCTCCGGCGTGCAGCCAAGAACAGACTTAAAAACCCGGATAAAGTAATTTGAACTTTCAAAACCGCACATTTTTGCAATCTCAAAGCACTTTTTTTCGGGATAAAGAAGAAGGAATATCCGTGCGTGTCCAATACGGATTGTAAGAAGATACTTCATGATTGTCTGTTTCATTTCTTTCTTAAATATGGAACAAAGATATTCCTTTGAACGATTCGTATAGTCTGATAAAGCAGTAAGTGAAAAATCAGATGCATAATTTTCTTCCAGATAAATAAGAATTCTCTGTACCAGTGCATTTTCAATTATTGGAGATGAACTGGTACTTTTTTTTGCCGAAACGGACAGCTCCAGAAGGAAACCGTATAATTCTTTGGATAAGGACAGCCCCAGGTCAGAAGAAGCAGAGTCTTTATTGCTGTATAAGGCATATATTTGATGCAGGCGTAAAGGAAAAAGTTCAGCATCTGAAAAATGAAAAACGCTTGATTCCGGAATATACAGATTTTTTAAGAAATCGGTGCAAAGTGATCCGGAAAAACCAATAAAGTCGAGAGTCCAATCGGCTGTCAGACCATGGTAAGAGTGTGGTTCATCCGGGTAGAGGAGAGCTCCGTCTCCGGGAGAAATCAGGTATTTCCGGTGATGAAGGATAAACTCGCCCTGCCCTTTGATGCAGAAAAAGAACTGATATAAAGGCATGCCCTTAACCCGGTCAATCGGTTCCTGAAGGTGATCAATACCAAGCAATTGGAGCATGAGCGGAAAAGGCTTGTTCTGTTTAATCGAAAGAAGCATAGACTTTCCCTTTCAGTCAGAATCATACGGCGTATTAATAAAATGCTATAAATATCATTATATTGCGATTGAGAAAAGAAGACAAGTATACGTATAATGAAAGAGCAGTGAAAGAGCAGTGAAAGAGCAGTGAAGGGGCAATGAAAGATCAGTGATAAAAGAGAAGCGATTTGCAGGAAAGGATGAAAAAATGAATCAGAATTTAAATCAGATTCCTCAGATTAGAGAAATGAACGGGATTCCGACCTTATATGTGAAGGGGGAACCGTTTATGGTTCTTGCGGGAGAAATTCATAATTCAAGCGCAAGCAGTCTGGAGTTCATGAAAGAAAAAGTATGGCCGAATCTAAAGGACATGTATTTAAACACAGTACTGGTTCCGCTTTACTGGGAACTTATAGAACCTCAGGAAGGAGAATATCAGTTTGATCTGGTTGAAGGCCTGATCCGTCAGGCAAGGCAGAACCAGATGCATCTTATTTTTTTATGGTTTGGTTTATGGAAGAATGCGGAATCAATGTATGTCCCTGGCTGGATGAAAAAAGATCCGGAGACTTATTTTAGGGTCAGAAAGGTTAACGGAGAATCCATCAATACCATTTCCCCGCTTTGTGAAGCAGCAGTTGAAAAAGATGCGGCTGCATTTTCAAAAGTCATGAATTATATCAGTAAGATGGATGAAACAGAATCGACCGTGCTGATGATACAAGTGGAAAATGAGATCGGCACTCTTGGTACAGGAAGAGATTACAGTGAGAAGGCCCAGAAAGCTTTTAATAGAGAAATTCCGGAAGTTCTTAAGAAGGCGTATGCAAAAAACGGAACATGGAAGGAAATATTCGGAACTGACGCAGAAGAGGTTTTTATGGCTTATAACTTTTCCGGTGCGGTAGAGAAAATTACAGAAGCGGGCCGGAAGGAATATCCGATTCCCTGCTATACAAACTGCTGGCTGAAACAGTTTCCATGGTATCCGGGATCCTATCCAAGCGGCGGGCCGGTAAAAGGAATGCAGCCGGTATGGAAGCTTGCAGCACCGTCGCTTTTTACGTTGGCGCCGGATATCTATGTCCCTTATGTGGCTGATGTGATGGAAGAGTACAGTGCAGCAGGAAATCCGCTGTTTATTCCGGAAGTAAGAAAAGATGCAGTTACCTCTTCTTATTGCTTCTATGCTTTCGGCCAGTATCATGCAATCGGATATTCTCCATTTGGGATAGAGGAACTTGCATTGCCACCGGAATCCGTTGATCGGCCGCCGATGGAAGTAATGATGGCTCTTAATATAGACCCTTCTGCTTTTGATATTACCGGAAGCAGAGATTATCTTGCACGTACTTATGAATTAATGGAGCAGATTAAGCCGCTTTACCTGAAATACCGCGGGTCGGCGAAGTTCCATGCATTTTTGAAAAAGAGCGAGACCGATTACGGCGCACTTTTTTCAACAGAAAAATATGAAATTTGTGTGGGGTATGCACCGCGGCAACCTTCAAAGCCACTGGCGGCGGGACTTATTTTTGAGCTTTCTGCGGATAGATTCCTGCTTATAGGTATGCAGAGTACCTTTACTTTTCGTCCGAAAGAAGGGGAAAACAGGAAAGTGGATTTAATATCGCTTGAGGAAGGAATGTTTCATGAGGGCGTGTGGAAAACAGGAAGGATCCTGAATGGCGATGAAAAAATGAGTATCCGTTTGGGCGATATGCCAACCTGCATCCAGGCGGAACTGTTTAAGTATTGATGTATTATTTAATTGCCATTTGATGTTTCTGCGGTTTCATTATTTCTCCGGTTCCTGCAATTGCTGCCGGACAGAACAGTCCTGTTCGATCCGGGTGATCACGCGGAAGAAGCTGTACGCTCCGAAAAGAAGCAGGAAAGGAGTAAAAAAAAGCCGTGTTCTTCCGGTGATGTTTTGTGTAAACTGTAGTTGAACGAGATCTTTTGTGGGCGATGCGTCTGCCTGCAGGGCAAGATAATGGCAGCCCTCCGTTACGTGTAAAATCCTGATTTCATAGGCAATTACACGTAATTCCGTCCACTCCTGCCCGGCAGGTTTCTGCCGTGGAGGGCAAGTAAAGAAGGATACGAGGATGAAGGCATATCTGCGGCTGATTCCGGAGCAACGTGAAAGGATAAAAGCAGTATCTGCGGTTCAGTTAAGAATAATATGACCAATAAAACAAATAAGCAAATAAAACAAAGCAAATAAAACAAAGCAAATAAAACAAAGCAAATAAAACAAAGCAAATAAAACAAAGCAAATAAAACAAATATTATAAAACAAATATTATAAAACAAATAAGATAGGAGCCTCGTGAAATGAACACGGAAAAGATTTACTTATATGACGATCGTAAGGATGTGACATTGACAGCTTATATTCTGCAGGACAGTCCTGAACTGTTCAAAGGGCCAAGACCGGCTGTACTGATTTGTCCGGGAGGCGGTTATTTTTCATGCTCGGACAGGGAAGCGGAACCGATAGCCCTGAAGTTCCTCGGCATGGGGTATCAGGCTTTTGTTCTGCGTTATTCGACTTATCTGTCCGGTGGAATGGTATTCCCGGATCTTTCCAAGCCGCTCCCGCCTAAACCGGAAACTGCTTATCCTAAGCCGATGATCGAAATAGGAATGGCTATGAAAATCATCACCGACAGGGCAGAGGAATGGAAGGTAGAGCCATCCAAAATTGCACTCTGCGGTTTTTCCGCCGGTGCCCATAATGCAGCCATGTATTCTGTCTATTGGAATGCCCCGGTCATTACCGGCGCTGTCGAGGCAGGAGATGGGCTGCGTCCTTCGGCGACAATTCTCGGATATACCTTAAGCGATTATATGCTGATGAAGGATGCTGCCATGGCGCCTTTTGACAAGGCTTTCTTTGGGGCGTCAAATACTGCTTATCTGGGAACTTCCGAACCTTCGGACGACCTTCTTAAGGAAGTGAGTCCTGCTCTTCAGGTGTCGGAAAATACACCTCCCATGTTTCTCTGGGCGACCTCAAAAGATAACCTTGTGCCGGTACAGCAGTCTCTCGTGATGGCGAAAGGCCTGGCGGATCATAAGATACCGTTTGAGCTGCATGTCTTTGAGGACGGACAGCACGGGCTTTCGCTTGCAACACAGGCCACGTCGACAGCGAAAACGCAGGTGGATAAAGATGCCGCGCAGTGGATTGATCTGTGCGAACACTGGCTTGCCAAACGTTTTTCTTTTGAACTGGACGAAAGGACAGAATGGGAAGCGCAGGTCATCTGAGACCGGATGCAGTAAAGTGAACGGATGATTCCGCCGGTTTTTTCTGAAATTTCCGGGGGGCATACCATATTCGCTTTTAAAGACTATCCCGAAATGCGCACTGCTCCCCAATCCGGTTTCAAGAGCGATTTCCGTAATCTGGAATCCTTGCTGCTATTAGCGGTCTTTGCTGCCTTGAAGGATGCCTGAAAACATGGTCAGGAATACCCATTCGAAAAATGAAGACAACCAGGCAGTCGTTTGAAATGGTGTTTGAAAGGTATGGTTATTTATAAACAGTAAAAGTCTTCATTTATATGTTCCTCTGAAATTGATTCATTATAATTCTGAAGGAAAGTACTGGTTTTTGGGAGTGTATCCCAGATTCCGGTACTTTCCTTTTATAATTGAGATTTCTGACTGATCTTAACAATCAATATGTAAGAACCGTCCTCCATGCTTTATGGCGTAGAGTCATTCAGAAAAAGGTTTTTTCGAATTGATGAAATCCTTATTTCCGTATTTCCTTCTGTACTGGCCGGGAGTGCAGCCGACCTCTTTCCGGAATTCCGCACCCAGGTGACTCTGTGAAACGAATCCAAAATAGAACGCAATCTGGCTTAAAGTATATGGGGAATATACAAGCATGTTTTTTATCAGTTTGATCTTCTGTTTAATGATATAGCGGGAAATGGTAATACCTTCATATTTGCTGAAAATGTTTGAAAGATAAGCTGTGTTCAGCCTCAGCGCGGATGCAATCTCGGAAACTGTGATACGTCCGTGGAGATGGGCAAAGATATATTTCTTGCACCGGCTGATATGAAGGCTGTATTGGTGCTCTTCATTTGAATCTGTTTGCGTGATCATATCGTGTACGACGCTGCAGTAGTGGAATTCTGCAGCCCGGTAAAAAGCAATCACTTCCGGGACAGAGTTAATCTTTTCTATTTTGTTAATGTAATTATCAGAGAGGGTATAGGCGATCTCCGGCAGGACGCCGCTGCGCATGGCGCTTCTGCAGGCAAGCGTAATAACGACGATACCTATGTCCTTGTGGTTGCGCAGAGGGTCGTCTTTTGCCACAATTCCAACCTGTCCTGTTTTTGTTTCATTCACCGCTTCTTTAAGCATTTCGGCATCGCCGAGTTCAATTGCAAGCTGCTCGCGAACTTCCTGATCATAGGAATTATGATGCAGGGTCTGTTCCTGGGCTGTAAAGACCTGACGGGAGTAATTAGCAAAGACGGCATCCAGATCATTAAAAAGAATATTGAAATCAACATCCAGTTTGGTAAAAGTTGCATTCGTTTTTTCAGCTTTTTTTTCTTCTGCCATAAGATTCACCCCTGCGAACAAACGGAAGATATGATACGGGCGTTAAAAGTCCGAACGTTTCAGAAACCCGGAAAACCGCGAATGATAAGAAAATCCGAAGTATCACAGGTGCTAAAGAGTAATTTTGCACCCACATCTGAACATTAAAAAAATAAGAAAAGGATATATGGAATATAAAATATTATACAAATAAATTTGATAAAAAACAATAATATATGATATTTTCTAAAACGCGTCGCAGATATTATATAGACAAGATAAACAACAGCAGACTTAGAAAAGTTACAGGCAAGAGAAACAAAACATCATTCAGCAGTAAAAGTACTATTAAGGAGGAAGAGAGAAATGAAGAAATCTAAGTTATGGAAGGCTTTGGCTTCAGGTGTTCTGGCATTCACTATGATGGCAGCGACGGCATGCGGAAGTTCAACAGGCACAAGTACAACAAGTACAACAAGTACAACAACAAGTACAGCAGCAAGTGCGGCAGACACAACAGCGAGCACGGGAGCAGGTTCGACGGCGGCTTCGACATCAGGAGGAAAAACGAAGCTGACAATCTGGCACATCCAGACAGGCGAGGTTGCGGATACAATCCAGGCTTCAGTCGACCGGTTTATGAAAGCAAACCCGCAGTATGACGTCACAGTCGTTCAGAAACAGAATGATACCTATAAAACAGATCTTTCCCTGGCAATCAATGCAGGAACAATGCCGGATGTCTTTATCACATGGGGCGGACAGACAATGTATGATTACGTTGACGAAGGGCTGGTAGCCGATCTGACAAGCTACATGAAGGCGGATGGTTACGCGGATAAGTTCCTCGACGCTGCCATAAAACAGTGCACTTACAACGATAAAATCGTCGCTGTACCTGTGGAAAATGTGTCAGTCGCCGGATTCTTCTACAACAAAGAGGTATTCAGTAAATACAATCTTTCCGAGCCGAAGACGATAGCGGATCTCGAGAAAATCTGTGACACGCTGGTCGCAAACGGAGTGAAGCCTTTCGCTCTTGCGAATGCGACAAAGTGGACAGGTTCCATGTATTTCCAGTATCTTGCCACACGCTACGGCGGACTTCAGCCATTTGCAGATGCAGCTTCCGGAAAGGGCTCTTTTGAAAATGATGCCTTTAAATATGCCGGAACAACGATTCAGGATTGGGTCAATAAAGGTTACTTCTGCGATGGGTTCAACGGTATGGATGATGATTCCGGTCAGGCGCGTATGCTTTTCTATAACGGGGATGCAGCAATGGATCTGATGGGATCCTGGTTCATTTCCAATGTCTCGGATGAATCTTCCATGATTGAAGACGGCACGCTTGGATTCTTCCCGTTCCCGTCGCTGGATACTTCAACAGCAGACCAGACGTATACTCTTGGTACCCTTGGCGATAACCTTTACTCCGTTTCTGCAAAATGTACGGATCAGGAAGGGGCGTTTAAGCTGATCCAGTCGCTTCTGGATGATACGGCTGTCAAAGAAAGAACCGCAGAGGGAAAAATCATCCCGTTCAAGGATTTCAAGTCGGACAACGAAGTGACGAATAAAGTTCTGGAATCTCTGAATAGCGCAGCAGGTGTTCAGCTCTGGTACGATCAGTATCTTCCTTCGGAAGTAGCGGAAGTGCATAAGGATACCTGCCAGCAGATCTTCGGGCTTACCATGACACCGGAACAGGCGGATACGACACTACAGACGGCAATGAAGGATTATCTGGCTAAGAACGGAAAGTAAAGGAGGAGCAATGGGAATTCATGAAGCGGCAGTAAAGCGCCGGAGAACAGGTGAGTTTACGGCAATTGCAGTTTTCCTTGCACCGGCACTTCTGGTAATCGGAATCTTTATCATTTATCCAATCATACAGTCATTTATTACAAGCGGATATGAATGGAACGGATACTCCAGCGCTAAGACCTTTATAGGCCTGGATAACTGGAAGAAACTGTTGACGGACAGCACCTTCTGGGGTGCTTTCCGCAACAATATCCTGGTTATGGTCCTGTCGATCGTAATCCAGATGCCTATTGGCCTTGCACTTGCAACTTTCCTTAACAGGGCCGGAAAAAAAGCCAATATCGCCAAAGTAATCTGGTTCATTCCCATGCTGATGTCTTCAGTTGCTATCGGGTATCTGTTCCGCTATGCACTGGATCCGACGACAGGTTTTGTGACGGCAATTTCTAAAGCGTTTGGCGGTGGAAAAGTCGATTTGCTGGGAAATCCCGGTACGGTACTCCTGACCTGCATTTTCATTATTGCATGGCAGTTTACACCGTTTTACATGGTCTACTATATGGCTGGATATGGCGGAATCTCTGCTGATATCCACGAGGCGGCGATGATTGACGGAGCTACGGAAAAAGATTATTTCTGGAATATTGCTCTGCCGCTTCTGAAGCCTTCAATCAAGAGTGCTGTTGTCCTGTCCATTGTCGGTTCACTGAAGTATTTCGATTTGGTTTATGTTATGACGGACGGCGGTCCGAGCCATGCCTCGGAACTGATGGCGACATATATGTACGATACGGCATTCAAGTCCTACCAGATGGGTTATGCCTCTGCTATAGCCTCCGGCATGTTCATTCTGATCTCTGTTATTGCAATTGTTACTATGAAATTATTGAACAGGAAGGAGGATTGAAATCATGACAAAGACAAAGAAAAGATTCAAACCTTCATCCGTTATCACGGCAATACTGGTTGCCTTCTGGTTCGTGGTGTGTCTGATCCCATTTGTTTTTATGATCATGTGTACACTTAAAAACCAAAAGCAGCTTATGAAGTTCGGTGTGTTTTCTCTGCCGAAGAGTTTTGATCTGAGCAACTATGTTGAAGTGTTTACGGGAAATATCTGGCATTACTTCCTGAATTCGGTAATTGTCATGGCTGTGACGCTTGTGATCCTGCTTCTTTTCAGCGCTTTTGCGGCTTATCCGCTTTCACGCTGGAAATTCAAGCTGAACAAGCCGATTTATGCTTTAGTTGTTGCCTGCATGTCCGTACCGATCCATGTTACTTTGCTTCCGATATTCATGATGGCAGTCGGGACTGGCTTATATGACAGTATCTGGGCGCTGGTCGGTCCTTACGTGGCTTTTAACCTGCCGATTTCCGTCTTCATCCTGGTGACATTCATGGCATCGATCCCGAAGGAACTGGAAGAGGCGGCGGACATCGACGGCTGCGGAAGATACGGCAGGTTCTGGAAAATTATGCTTCCGCTGTCGAAACCGGGTTTGTCTACGCTGGTTATCTATGACGGCGTGAATATCTGGAATGAATTCAGTTTTGCACTGACGTTGACGCAGACATCGGCGAATCGGACACTGCCTTTGGCAGTCAATGAGTTCCAGGGTCAGTATTCCATGAATATACCGATGATCATGACGGTGCTGTTTGTTTCCATCCTGCCGATGATTATCGTCTATATCTTTACGAAAGATAAACTGATCGAAGGCATGATGGCCGGCGCTGTTAAAGGCTGATTCAAATTCGTAGAAATGAAAAAAGTATTCTGAAACCTATGATGCAGGATTGCTCTGTCGCGTCTCGATTTCTGCAATTCTGCATCATAGCAATGCATGAAAATCAAGAGACTAAAGGAGCAGTCATATGATTTATTATGTTTCCTGTAAAACGGGTGATGAGGGAAACGGAACAAAAGAAACTCCGTTCCGTACGATTTCACAGGCGGCCGAAATTGCCGCACCGGGGGATACTATATTGGTAGGGCCGGGAATGTACCGCGAAGCCGTTGATCCGAAGAATGGCGGCTCGGATGAGGAACACAGAATTATTTACCGCGCGGAAAAAAAAGGCACGGCCGTCATCAGCGGTGCGGAGCCGGTTAAAAACTGGGAACAATATCATGAAGAAGTCTGGGTCTGCCATATAGAGAACAGTCTGTTCGGCAGCAGCAATCCTTATACAACTTATGTACAGGGCGACTGGTATCTGGCACCTGATCCGGTTCATACCGGAGAAGTTTACCTGAACGGAAAATCCATGTACGAATCTAAAACCCTGGAGGGTGTTCTTGTCCCCAAAGTATACAAAGCCTCCTGGGATCCGGAATTTACGGTCTATAAATGGTATACCGAACAGAAGGATGGCAATACGGCTATTTATGCAAATTTCCATGGGAAAAATCCAAATGAAGAAAATGTGGAAATCAATGTAAGACGCAGCTGTTTCTATCCGTCAAAAGAGGGGATCGGTTATATCACACTGTCCGGTTTTACCATAAAGCAGGCGGCAACGCAGTGGGCACCGCCGACTGCTTACCAGGAAGGTATGATCGGGCCGCACTGGTCGAAAGGATGGATTATTGAGGACTGCGAAGTGTCCGATTCCAAATGCAGCGGCATTTCACTCGGTAAATATCTGCAGCCGGACAATAATAATAAATGGTCAACGAAGTTCCTGAAGGATGGGACGCAGACTGAACGCGATGCCATCTGCCAGGCGCAGACGGAAGGCTGGATGAAGGAAAAGATCGGTTCGCATATCATTCGGAGATGCAATATCCACGATTGCGGACAGACGGGAATTGTCGGCCATCTTGGCGGGGTGTTCTCTGTCATTGAGGATAACCACATCCATCATATCAATAATAAGCAGGATCTTGAAGGAGCCGAAATCGGCGGTATCAAGATGCATGCGGCCATCGATGTCATTTACCGGCGCAATCATATTCACCATTGCACGCGCGGCATGTGGCTTGACTGGCAGGCTCAGGGTACCAGGGTGACTCAGAATTTTTTTCATGATAATACACCGCCGGAAGGAACGCAGATAAACGGAGGTCTCTGCCTGGGAGAGGATATTTTCGTTGAAGTCTCTCATGGACCGACACTGATCGACAATAATATTATGCTCTCGGCCTGTGCGGGACGGCTGAGTACGCAGGGACTTGCCTTTGTCCACAACCTGATCGCCGGTTCCTTTACATTTGTGGATAACGGAACAGATAACCGCGGAAAGAGGTTCTCAACGCCGCGCTATACGCCGTATCATATGCCGCACAGGACGGAGATTGCCGGATTCATGACGATTCTTCACGGCGACGCAAGGTTCCTCAATAATATTTTCGTGCAGCAGGAAGTCCGGAGCGATCTCAGGCAGTATGCGGAAACTTCTGGGATGGGAGACCTTCATATGTATCATTTTACCTGCGGGACGAAACCTTATGACGGTTTCCCGACACCGGAGCAGTATTTCAGCCAGTTTACGGCAGAAAGTTCCATGGATGGAAACTGCACAGATATCTATTATGATCACCTGCCGGTTTATACAGGCGGCAATGTCTATTTTAACGGGGCGCAGCCCTGCAATTCAGAGAAAGCTGCGCAGATTGACACAGAGCATACTATCCGGATGGAACTGATAGAAAAGAACGGCGGCTATACCCTGGAAACGAATCTTTTCCAGTATCTTAAGAACTCCGGCAGCAGTCTTATTTCTACAGAAGATCTCGGAATGGCATTTGAACCGGAAGAAAAATTTGAATCGCCTGACGGCAGCTCCATCGTATTTGACACCGATTATTTTGGGGATATGCGAAATGCCGATCCGATTTGCGGGCCGTTTGCAAAATGCAGTACGGAGATTGCCTTGTGAATTTTCTATTGAAAAAGCAAGATACCGGTATATAATATAAACGTATTTATTAATAAACGCGTTTATATTATGGGGTGATACGGATATGCCTGCAAAAAAGAAAGTCACAAAGGATATGGTTCTTTCTGCGGCGCTGGAGCTTCTCCGGGAAGGCGGGATCGGGGCGGTTAATGTAAAAGCTCTGGCGCAGCGGCTGAACTGCTCGACACAGCCGATTTATCTGTCCTTTCCGGGGATGGATGAACTGCGTTCGGAACTGACAAAAGAAGCGGTCGGATTTTTCATACAGAAACTGCAAAGCCGGGGTACCTCCCCGGCTGATCTTTTCGGAATGTCGTACATCTGCTTCGCAATGGAGGAAAAAGAGCTGTTCCGGTATCTCTTTATGCGGTCAAATGCCCTGTCGGAGATCAAAGAAGCACTGGCGCCCATGATGGAGCATTCCATATCCGAACTGATGGCACAGTACCGTATCAGTCATGAGAAAGCGGACTATCTTCACGACCAGCTCTGGATGCATACGCACGGTATCGCTTCTATGATCGCTACAGATTTCTGTGCCTGGGATACCGGGAAAATTTCACAGATGCTGAAAGACAGCAGGGCCTGCTTCACCCGGGAATTCGAGGTGTAGGCGGCATGTTCTCAGACAAAGACCTCCGGAATCTGATCATTCCGGTATTTGTGGAACAGTTTCTTTTAATGCTGGTGGGGATTGCCGATACGGTCGTCGTCAGTTTCGCAAGTGAGGCAGCCGTATCCGGCGTGTCACTGGTCAATTCTTTCAACACAGTCCTGGTTTTCCTGTTTACCGCTCTGTCTGCAGGCGGAGCGGTTATCATCAGTCAGTACATCGGCTTTGGAAATAAACAGAAGGCCGGCGTTTCCGCAAGTCAGCTTTTGATGATATCCATCCTGATTTCAGGCGTTCTTTCTGTTTTGATTTTGATTTTTTCAAATCAGCTGCTGTCCCTGCTGTTCGGCGATGTCGATCCTGATGTCATGGAAGCATGCCGGGTATATCTGCGTATCCTGACCTGTTCACTTCCCGCCCTTGCGGTCTATGATGCGGGCGCGGCGCTGTGCCGAAGCGTCGGGAAAGCGAATGTGACGATGTACATTTCACTTGCCGCCAACGGAATCAATATCATCGGCAACTGCGTCGGCGTATTTGTTCTGAAGCTCGGCGCGGCAGGCGTGGCGTGGCCGTCCCTCATTTCCCGGATCCTTTCTGCGGCCGCAGTGACTGCTTTCTGCCTGAATTCCGGATGGGAAGCGCACTACAGGGTAAGGGATATCTTTTCCTGGAACAATGCAATTTTAAAAAAAATCATGTATATTGCACTTCCGAACGGCGCTGAAAATGGGATTCATCAGTTTGTAAAAGTGGCGCTTTCCAGCATGGTTGCAATGTTCGGAACCTATCAGATCGCTGCAAACGGAGTGGCACAGAGCATCTGGTCGCTTGCTTCTATCATGGGGCTGGCAATGGCTCCGGTCTATACAACCGTGATCGGTCAGTGCATGGGGGCTCATGATACCGGCAGCGCCAACTTTTATTTCAGGAAGCTGAATAAGATTACCCTGTTTCTGTCAATCTTCTGGAATGTCCTGGTTTTTGCCGTCACGCCGCTGATTATCGGCCATTCTGCAATTTCTCCCGAAGCAAAATCCCTGGTGATCTGGCTCGTACTGATTAACAACATCTTCAATGCGCTGGCATATCCTTTTGCAGGTTCTCTTGGAAATGGACTGCGGGCTGCCGGAGACGTCAAATTTACGATGATTGTCTCCATTACACTTACGATTGCTGCAAGGCTGTTTTTTTCTGCACTGTTCGGCTTGTGGCTGGGATGGGGCGTCATCGGAGTAGCTGTCGGGATGAGCATTGATCTGGTGATTCGCGGAGCAATCTTTATCAGACGCCAGCGATCCCAAAAGTGGACACGGTTCCAGCTGGTTTAGCGTAGGACGGCGAAGTGCTCTTCCGGAGAAAAATTCATACTTTAAGTTTTCGGAGATGCAGAGTAAGACGGCGAATTCTGCGGTGTCCTTAATGAGGAAGCACCGCTTTCCAGCAGCCGGCCTGTCAGCTGTATGACATCGTCCATCGGTACTTTTTTCCCGCTGCTGATCCAGACGCGGAATATGTCCGTCGATGCGCCCGCAAGAAAGTTATTGATAATCATCTGTTCATCGGCGGAATACCGGTCGAACGGATTATAACTTTTCCGGTTATGCTGCAGATTCCTGGCCATGATCTTAAGGGAGAAGTCCTGATATTTCGGATCCGTGATTAATTTTTCACGAAAAGGATCAGCCGTATAAAATTCAAACATAACGCGGGTCAGGTCGTAATAATCGTAAGGAATGGTCAGCTTTTCGACTTCATTCGCATAATCTGAAATGACGTTTTGGATCATGTCTTCATAAAGCGCTTCAATACAGGTATAGTGCAGGTAAAAGGTTTTGCGGTGTATCCCTGCCGTTTCCGCGATTTTACTGACATTAATATCTTCCTGTTTCCCATTCACCAGCAGTGTTTTGAAGGCATCCTGTATGGATCCCCGCGTTCTTGCAGCACGGGGATTTTCTTTGGGTGTATTTTCCATGAAATCATCTCCTGTATATCTGCTCTGCCGAAAAATATAACAATGCCACACTAGCCGGATAAGTGGCAATTGATTGTGTGGTGAGTGCCGTATATACTTAACTATCACAGTACTGACGTATGCGGCATATTGTGCAGGCTAGCCTGAAGTCTTTGTTGCTTTTTTTCAGGCCAAGGACATTCAGGCAGAAGAGGCAATATATATTTATTAACAGTAAAAATTTATTTCTTCAAGCATAAAATGTTCTTTCCAGGCATTACATATTAAAAAAAATTGTGCGGATATAAATTCAGTCAGCTCATTCAACTCGTTATCTGCTATCTTTCCATAGTTATTTGCGACTATACATCCGCCTGCTCTGGTAAGCCAAATTTTTGTTGCATTTGGTGTTGGTTTCCCTTTTGCAATATGAACGTGGATAGGCTCTGAGCCATCATCTGACCAGAAAAAAATTTTGTATCCGCAAACGGTAAACAAATTAGGCAATGTGGATACCTCCGCTTGCTCCATATCTATACAGAAGATGTGCATTACTATGAAGCAATTGTTCAAATGTCTTTATTTCCTGATCGGAATAGCCTTTTCGCATAAGCCATTTGTATGATGGCAACTGGCATCTTGCAGAATCAAATCCAGATTCTGTAGGCCGTTCGAAGTAAACTTCTACTTTTTTAACACCGTCTTCTTCGAATACTTGTGAATGAGTTATCTCCGTTTCATCTGATAGTGTCATGTAAGGATACATCATAGCAACTCACCTTCTTTCTACATAAATTTTATCATCTTCCCGATTCGCTTTCAATGAGTTCATTAATCAGCAAGTCCAAATTAATGGGATGAAAATTACTATATGAAGAAAATAAAGGAGGATTCTGAATTATGATTTTAAATGAATATTTTGCCCTTAGCAATGGAGTAAAAATCCCGAAGCTCGGTCTCGGCACCTGGTTCATCGGCGATGATAAAGCGGCAGAAGCAGTCTGCGAAGCCGTAAAGCTGGGCTACCGTCATTTTGATACAGCGGAGGCTTACGGCAATGAGCGGGGAGTCGGAGAAGGTGTCCGTCTGGCATCTGTCCCAAGAGAGGAGCTCTTTGTGACCACCAAACTTGCGGCGGAGATGAAAGACTATGACAGCGCGGCTAAGGCCATCGATGAGTCTCTTGCAAAGGCGGGACTTGACTATTATGATCTGATGCTGATTCATGCGCCGCAGCCCTGGAATGATTTCCGCAAAGGAAACTATGCCGAAGGGAACCGTGAGGCATGGAGAGCGCTGGAAGATGCCTATAAAGCAGGAAAATTAAGAGCCATCGGGGTGGCAAACTTTGAGGAAGCGGACATTCTAAGCCTTACGGATGCCGGCCTGATGAAGCCGATGGTCAATCAGATTCTTGTCCATATCAGCAACACACCGCAGGAGCTGATTAATTATTGCCAGAAGGAAAACATTCTCGTTGAAGGGTATTCTCCTGTTGCACATGGAGAGATTCTGAAAAATGAAGACATCAGGGCTATGGCGGACAGATACGGTGTCAGCGTCGCGCAGCTCTGTATCCGTTATGATCTGCAGCTCGGTACGGTTCCGCTTCCGAAGACGGCAAATCCGGAACATATGAAAGAGAACGCTGCCATTGATTTCGAAATCGCGGAAGAAGATATGAACGTACTCAGGAATTTTGAACATATTAAAGATTACGGAGAATTCACATTCTTCCCGGTTTTCAGCGGGAAGTAATATACTGCGGAAAATTCGCATTTTCGGCGGAAAGTAATAAACTGCGGAAGATTCGCGTTTTCCTGCGGAAAGTAATATACTGCGGAAGATTCGCAGTTCCCTGATTCTAAGTTGAATGTTAAGAAAAAACTGTGAGAGGTAGACATTTCCCGGGGTTTTAACAGAAAGTGAGAGGAGAATAAAAATGGCAGATAAAATTGTACAGACAGCAGGAAGAAAAGCACTTGGAGAGTTTTCGCCGGAATTTGCACATTTTAATGATGATGTCCTTTTTGGTGAAAATTGGAATAATGAGGACATTGACCTGAAAACCCGGTGCGTCATTACCGTGGTCGCACTGATGGCGTCCGGCATCACGGATTCTTCCTTAAAATATCATCTGATGAATGCAAAGAAGAACGGGGTATCTCAGAAAGAAATCGCCGCCGTGATAACGCATACGGCATTTTACGCAGGCTGGCCGAAAGCCTGGGCGGTATTCAATCTGGCAAAAGAGGTATGGTCAGAGGCGGATCAGATACGGCAGAATGAAGGAAGTAAAGCACAGGATACAGCCGGGAATGCGGCCTCTGAATTATCGGATAAGGAAAACTTCCAGAAAGAAATCTTTTTCCCGATCGGAGAACCGAACGATGCATTTGCGCAGTTTTTTGTGGGTCAGAGCTATCTGGCTCCGGTTTCGACTGAACAGGTACCGATCTACAATGTAACCTTTGAGCCGGGATGCCGCAATAATTGGCATATTCATCATGCTGCAGCCGGCGGCGGCCAGATGCTGATCTGTGTCGGCGGGCGCGGCTGGTACCAGGAAGAGGGAAAAGAAGCCGTAGAACTGACGCCCGGCAAGGTCGTTAATATCCCTGCGGAAGCAAAGCATTGGCACGGCGCTGCAGCGGACAGCTGGATGGCGCATCTTGCAATCGAAGTCAGGGGCGAAGAGACTTCCAATGAATGGTGCGAACCGGTATCGGAGGAAGAGTATGGAAAGCTGAAATAAGCGCAGGCGCTGCCTTTTTTGGCCGTCATGATTATCAGGTATTAACCCGGAGTATAATGAGGATATATATCGTATTACCAAAAAAGCCGGAGGCATTTTTGTATCCTTTAGATATGCGGTATGATATAATCCTTATAATGTATCCGGTGTAAAGCGGCACAGCCTGAGGATAATGCCATGAAAGACATTGAAACCAGGAAAAAATCCTATTTGTCCCTGCTCCTGTTGTCTGTACGGAATCTTATGAGTGCCGGAAAACGGATGCCTTACAGGGATATCCGTCCGTCTTTTCTTTGTTATACGCTGTGTTTTCCGCTTGCGATGATTTTCATCAATGCACAGAACCGGATTATGCCCGGAGAGATCAGTGTCTTTCATTTCACGGCTGCGACACTGCAATATCTTTCTTTTTCAGCGGGCGCGGTGCTCCTTTTTGTTTTTACAAATAAAAAAAATATTATCCGTATTTCAAGGACCGCTGCTGTTCTGACAGCTTCTGCTTTTATTGTCTGGATCATTGTCCGTGACGGCTATCCTTCTCTTATATGCGCTTTATTTTTGATGGCAGGTATCGGCGGCTGTGTCGCAGAAAGCAGCTTTTCCTTTGTTTTCCTGCTGAACCGTACGGAACGTTTTTTGTCCTGTTCGCTTATGGTTCTTCTTACAATGTTCCTTAAATGGCCGCCTATACTTTTGCATAGCGGAGAAATTTTGAAAAAGTTTATTGCTGCTGTCCTTGTTTTTACTGTGGCGATCTGTCTCTACGTCTCAAAGGAAGCGGATTTCGCTTCACGGCATATTTCCGAGCCTGTAAAGCCGGATGCCCTGAAACCGGATACCCTGAAGCCGGACACCCTGAAGCCGGACACCCAGAAACCGGATACCCAGAAGCCGGGTTTCCTGAAAACAGACTCTTTGAAAACGGCTTCCCTGGATCCGGAGCCTTCGTACCGGCAGGCGAAAAGCATGTACCTTGCTCTCTATATTTTTGTTTCTTACTTTTCTGTCCGGATTATCGGTTTTTATTCACCGGCCTTTGACAATCCTGAAAATCGGGCAGCATGGGGCGGAGCCGCGATTTTAGCAATTTTCTGCTTTATCGTGCTGGAGTTTCTTCTTCAGAAAAGCACCTGGATTTTAACCTGCATTTTTTATATTTCAACGGTACTCGGATGCGTCATGTGGTACAGCGGTTATCAGGGACTTGCGTACTTTTTTTCGGAGGTAAAGGAACTTGGATTTCTTTTAACCTTTTATCTTATCGGCTGTGCTTCGAATCTGTTTTGCAGTTTCCGTTTTCACAAGATACTTGTCATCTTATGCATTGCTCTGACAGCCGTTTTATATATCGGAATTGATATTTTGCATACAGCAGGAATAGATACGCAGATGCTTACCTGTTTTACGGCAGCCTCTTTTTTTATTATTTTTCTTTTTTTATCACCGGTCTTTTCCAGATATCTTTTCTTTGCGGACTGGTACAGGCAGACGCAGGAGAAGCCTGAAAATGAAGGAACGGGGCAGCTGCAGGATTTGTCGGTTCTGACTCCCCGTGAAAAACAGGTTGTGCTTCTTCTCCTGCAGGGAATGACGCTGCGTCAGACTGCCGCAGAACTCGGACTTACATTATCCACTGTTTCCACCTACAGCAAGACAATTTATAAAAAACTCGGGATTAACAGCCGTTCAGAACTTTTTATCCGTTTCAGCAGAAATGCTTCCGGTACGAGTAAAGACTAGGCGGAAAATATATACCCTCCCTGTTTTGGGAGGGTTGTTTTTTATTTGTTTCCAGAATTTGGGAGATTGCTGCAGCGAAAATGACGGCGCAGACTTAGATCAGGAAGCAGCCGGAACAGGCTGACAGGAAGAGAGCGGGAGGGAGGAAACAAAAATGCAGGAACAGAATGTAAATTCAAATACGAATCCGGCAGCAAACCAGAATTCAGATACAAAGATTAGTCCGGAAGCAGACCAGAATTCAGATACAAATTTTAATCCGGAAGCGGCCCCGAAACAGGGGAACAGTACTTCAAAAAATGCATCACCGGAAGGTATGGAAGAAAATGCGAATGAGAAGACCATGGGAGGACTGGCCTATCTGATTTTTTTCCTTCCGCTGATCGCATGTCCGCAGTCACAATATGCCAGGTTTCATGCCAATCAGGCGCTGGTGCTTGTCATTGTCGCTGTAGCCGGGAATATTATTTTGGGACTGATTCCTGTCGTCGGATGGATCATCATGCCGATTTTTTCAATTTGTATTGTTGCGCTTGAAATATACGGCCTGATTAATGGTTTTACCGGAAAAATGAAAAAGCTTCCGGTGATTGGAAGCATTACGATTCTAAAGTGACAGCGGCTTTACATATGTTCCCTGGAACAAAGAAAAGAGGTTCCTATGAAGATCATAAAAAGAGCTGCGCTTGCCACAGTGATGGCAGCTGTCATGATAGCGGAATGCTCATGCGGAAGCTTAAGTCAGAATGACTCCGTTACAGAGAGCAAAACAGGCAGCTTAAGTCAGAATGATTCCGTTACAGAGAGTAAAACTGGCAGCATTTCAGAAAGCACGAAAGAGAGCAAGACGGGCAGTACTGCAGAAAGTACGGCACGAGAAAGTGAAGCATCCGGTCAGGAGAGGCAGGAAAGCAGTGTCACTGTCCGTGTTCAGATGCCGGAAGGCTGGGAGAAAGTGTCCGGTTCGGTTCTGGATGTTCAGTATCTAAAAGGAACGGCAAGCTTTCTGGTGAAGGAAGAGGATTTTGGGGGTGCGAATCTGGACGATGCCGTAAAAGCAGCGGAAGAGATTTTTTCTGCTTCCTTTGACGGATATACACGGTCGGGAGAACCGGAAGCAATCTCAGTGGATGAGAAAGACGCCCGGAAACTTACATTTACCTGCAGTGTAAGCAGTATGAAAATGAAATACTGCTGCATCTATCTGTATGCAGGCGACAGACTGTTTGCGATGACGTTTGCTGACCTTGCGGATACCTTTGATGAAATAGTTCCTGATATTGAACAGATTCAGGAAAATATACGGTTTGTGACATCATAATCAATGACCCGAAGCTGCAGATCGATATTCCGAAGCTGAAGATCGACGTTCCGAAGCTGCAGATCGATATTCCGAAGCTGCAGATCGATGCGGACAGGGGCTGCCGTTTTATGGAGAAGTCTCCGGAACGGCAGTTTCTTATAAAGATGATTGTGAAAAGCTTCCTCTTCTGCTGAGGAAGCTTTTTTTTTCGTGATGTATGCTATAATAACAGCAGATTTGTATGCTTACGGTAGTCGGCAGGCTTTCAGCACGCGCAATTTTAAGCCGGGAGGATGAAATGCGGAAAATTACTCAACTAATAACATATCTTCGGAGACGGATTCGCCTTGATAAGCAAACCTTTATTCTTTATTCGATTTTAAGGCTGCTGGTCATTCTGACGCTCATTCGTCAGTTTTTCCTGCGTAATTATGAGGGCGTGGGAATCTGCATTCTTTCACTTCTGCTGTTTCTGGTTCCCAGCTTCATGGAGGAGCATTTCAGAATTGAGATCCCGCCTGTTTTTGAAGGAATTATATACCTTTTTATTTTCGCGGCTGAGATTCTGGGTGAAGTCGAACATTTTTATGTGGCGATTCCCGGATGGGATACAATGCTTCATACCATCAATGGCTTTTTATGCGCGGCTATCGGTTTTTCCATGATCGACCTTATGAACCGTCACAGTAAAAATGTGAAACTGTCACCGTTCTATCTGGCTATGGTTGCCTTTTGTTTCTCCATGACGGTCGGCGTCATCTGGGAATTTATTGAATGCGGAGGAGACCTCTTCTTCGGACAGGACATGCAGAAAGACTTCATAGTGACACATTTTCAGTCGGTTACGCTGGATCCGACGCATTCCCAGCAGGTAATATCGGTAAAGGACATTACGGATACGGTGATCCATACAGCATCCGGCCAGACTTACAACATTGAAGGCGGTTATCTCGATATCGGAATCCTGGATACCATGAAAGACCTGTTCGTAAATTTCATCGGCGCAATTGTGTTCAGCGTTCTGGGTTATATTTATGTTAAGGAACGGGGCAGGCATCAGTCTGAGCCTGCGAAAATTGCCGGCAGCCTGATGATCCGAACGGCTATGGGCCAGGGGGAAAGCCTGCCCGATCAGAAAGCGGATTAACCGTCTGCGGTTCCGTCAATTAATGTGTCCGCATCTTTAATCGCGATTTGTATATTTTTGAAAAATTTGATACAATAATAACTTATACAAAATGAAATATAAAGTGCTGCTCAAAAATCGATTATCATCCAGAATATGATGTGTCAAAAGAGCGTTTTTCGCGTCCAGGGTCAAAATGTTTTCCTGAAGGCAGGAAACTTTTTGAAAATTTTGATGCTTTCGTCAAATTTTCGGGTTATCTGGAGAACGTAGTGTTTTCTGCCGAAATTGACTGAAGCATCTTTTGAGGGTAAACCATGGAGAATTCTATTGCTGAATCAAACCGTCTGATTGAAGAGCTTTGGCAGCCTGTATATATAGCGGATATCGAGACATATGAGATTCTGTATATGAATAAGGCAGGCAGGAAGAATCTGCACTGCGATGACTATGCAGGAAAGAAATGTTATAAAGTTATTCAGGGACGGGAAGCTCCGTGCCCTTTCTGCAGAAATGCCAGACTGAAAAAAGACAAGGCGTACTGCTGGGAATATTATAATGAAATTCAGGGTATGACCTATCAGCTGCAGGATAATCTGATCGACTACCAGGGCCATCGTGCCAGGATTGAAGTCGTATTTGGCGTGAGTGATCACACACTTATGAAAAATGAGCTGCAGACTGTTTTTACGACACAGCGGGAACTTGTCACCGCCATGCAGCTGATCAATGGCACCGGCACAATAGAAGAACGTTTGAACGCCGTCATGAAAAACAGCGGGGAATATTTTCAGGCGGACCGTGCCTATATCTTCCTGATCAATGAGCAGGGATCCCTGGATAATGCCTATGAATGGTGCAGGGACGGAGTCGGACCGCAGATCGGAAATCTCCAGGCTGTGGATATCCGCTCTATTGACCGCTGGATGCCTTAT
>DCDB01000067.1 GCA_002316215.1 Lachnospiraceae bacterium UBA1066
AAAGCTGTCCGAAAGCTGACGGAAAGATGACGGCTGGAAAATAGCGATTAAAAAATAGCGGATGAAAAAAGATGACCGGAGAATTGGCGGCCGGAAAATGACAGCTGAAAAAATAGCAACTGAAAAAGAGCGTTTGAAAAATATCTTGAGAAAGGCAGGTAGATAACCTGTGAAAATTGAAAATATCAGGATTAACGGTATTGAGAACCCGGTCGGCTATTCGCTGCCGCAGATCTGTGTCAGCTGGAAGGTAACGGATACGGTTTCAAAAAAGGCTGTTATCTCTGAACTTACGGTAATCGACGAAGAGGGAAAGACCGTCTGCTTTTCGGAAAATGCCGACAGCACAGGCTGCAGGGCTGATTTTGTCCCTTCCCCGGAAGAAACCTACACGGTGCGGATCCGTGTGACGGGTGACAAAGGCGATACGGCGGAAGGAGAAGCATTTTTCGAAACAGGAAAAGGAAGTACAGCCTGGCTTGCCAAATGGATCAGCCCGGACGAAGGCATTTTCCACCCTGTTTTTAAAAAGAAGTTCTTTGTGGAAAAGCCTGTTAAAAAAGCCAGGTTTTACGGAACCGGCGTGGGACTCTTCGAAGTATCGGTTAACGGACGGAAACTGGGAGAGGAATACTTGTGCCCAGGCCTGTCCGCCTATGAGTCACAGCTTCATGTATTTACATTTTTAGCGGATCAGGAAGTGCGTGCAGGAGAAAATGAAGTTTCTTTTCTTCTCGGGAAAGGCTGGTTTCTAGGGCAATACGGTCCCGATGGCGGGGAGAGGCTTTACGGAGACTGCACGGCGGCCCTGGGCGAACTGGTTTTAACCTATGAAGACGGCACAAAGGAAACCATTGCGACGGATGAAACCTGGACCTGGTCCGAAAGCCGCATCACGGAGTCAGGCATTTATTACGGTGAAACCATAGATGAGACAAGAGCTGCAGATGGAGCATCAGCTGCAGAAGAGACAAGAGCTGCAGATGGAGCATCAGCTGCAGGAGAGACAAGAGCTGCAGATGGAGCATCAGCTGCAGGAGAGACAAGAGCTGCAGATGGGGCACCAGCTGCAGAAGAGACAAGAGCTGCAGGAGAGACAAAAACAGCAGAATCCGGGCGGCCGGCCATTTTAACGGAGCTGACACGGAAAGGCTGCGAAAACCTGGCCTTCAGCCATTTGACCGACCGTATCGCCCTTCCGGTGAAAATAAAAGAAAAAATTCCGGTCAGGGAAGTCATCCGGACGCCTAAAGGAGAGACCGTTCTTGATTTCGGGCAGAACTTTGCCGGCTTTCCGGAAGTACATCTGCATGCGCCGAAGGGAACCCATCTGGTTCTGAGTTTCGGTGAGATCCTTCAGGACGGCTGCTTCTATAACGGCAACTACCGGGAAGCGCGTTCTTCCTATGACCTTATTTCAGATGGAACGGATCATATGGTGCGTCCGCACTTCACATTTTTCGGCTTTCGCTATGTAAAAGTCGAGGGTCTTCCGGAAGTCAGCCCTGCGGATTTTACCGGATGCGTCCTCTATTCCGACCTGACGAAAACCGGAGATATCGAGACTTCCAACACCAAGATCAACCGCCTCTTTGAGAACACGCTCTGGGGCCTGAAGTCCAACTTTATCGACATTCCTACGGATTGCCCTCAGAGGAATGAAAGGCTCGGCTGGACGGGGGATGCGCAGGTCTTTTCTCCGACGGCTTCTTACCATGTGGATACCCGCGCTTTCTTCCATAAGTTTGAAAATGACCTGATGAGAGAACAGCAGTTTCTGGACGGCGGCGTTCCGAATTATCTGCCCAATGTCGGGCACAAAAAAGACTGCACCTCTGTCTGGGGCGATATTGCCACGTTTCTGCCGGATATGCTTTACCGCTATTATGGCTCGAAGGAAGAGCTCAGCTTTGCTTACCCGCTTATGACCGGCTGGGTTTCTTATCTTAAGAAGCTGGACGACGGAAGCCGTTTCCCGGCATTTTCTTTTCAGTTCGGAGACTGGCTGGCTCTCGACGGCGTGAGCCCGTCTTCATTTTCCGGAGGAACGGACAGCGGCATGATCGGCTGCGCCTATTACTATGCTTCGGTAAAGAAAACCCGGGAGGCGGCAGAAGTCCTCGGAAACAGCGAAGACGCCGGACTGCTTAAAAGACTGGAAAATGAAATTAAAGAAGCTTTCATAAAAGAGTATTACACCCCGACGGGACGGTTTGCGCAGGATACACAGACTTCGTATGTCATAGCTCTTCATTTCGGGCTTTTCCCGGATAAGGCGTACTTGATCCGGCAGTTCCGGGAGCGCTTGAAAAAAGATTGTTTTAAGATTAAATGCGGTTTTGTCGGAGCCCCGCTTCTCCTTATGACGCTGGGAGAGAACGGACTTTTTGACGAGGCTTATACCTTCCTTTTGAATGAGGAATTTCCGGGCTGGCTTTATGAGGTAAATCATGGGGCTACCACGGTCTGGGAACGCTGGAATTCAGTAGGGGAGGACGGAAAGATCAATCCTGCAGGCATGAATTCCTTGAACCACTATGCTTACGGCTCTGTCATGGAGTTTGCTTATGCCTATGCCGGCGGCATCCGTCCGCTTGCTCCGGGCTTTAAAAAAGCGCTGATTGCGCCGAATCCTGATATCCGGCTTCCGAAAGTGAAGGTTTCCTATGATTCCGTGTCCGGTCGCTATGTTTCAGAGACCGAACTTCTTGCAGACGGCTCTGTCCGGCTCCGTGTCGAAGTGCCGTTCGGTGCTTCTGCACTGCTTAAAAAACCCGGCAGTAAAGCAGAGGAAGAACTTTTACCCGGGATTTATGATTTTCAGTATCTGCCGGAAAAGGATTACCGCAGGCCCTACAGCGGCAGCAGTTCTCTCATCCGTCTCTCCGAAAATCAGGAAGCGCTGGATATCTTAAGGAAAAACTGCCCGCCGCTCTTCGGCATGGCGGTTTCCCACAATGCGGAATTCGGCTGGAACACCGTGGAAGAGATGCGCATATATAAATTTATGGGAATCACAGATGAGACGATTGACACGATTGAAAGGGAATTGGAAAATCTGACCGTGAAAATATGATGTACTGTAATAATTTGGGCTTATAAAAGATTAACGTGAAATGTTTTCTTACATTTTCCTGCCGTGCGGACCGAATAGTCCGTACGGCATTTTTAAAATGGAGGAAGCTTGCATCTCAATATCTATGGCTGTAAAATGAAAAAATACAGAGGAATCAACCGGGTATGTTAAACAAAAGTGTGCGGATAGGATGATTCCGGTTTTAGGCAAAACCGCAGAGGAGATGATTGATATGAGTCTTTTCCTGCCGGTGAACCAGGAGAAAGCATCGAAAAAGCAAAAGAATCCGGAATGAATGACTATATTACCAAACCAATCGAGCCGGAAAAACTGTATGCTGCGCTGGAGAAGATATGGATATAAACGACACAGGACTTAAGCTCAGGCGGGATGACGCCGGACTCTGTATGGAAGACGGAGGACGTATCCTGCGCGGGGATTTTAAGAGACTTAAGCCCCGGATCCGACAGGATAATTTAAACCGCGAGCTTTTGGTTAAGGCTTCGAAGATAAAAAATTTGGAAAGAACACCGACAGCTGTCGACGCTACGGCAGGACTCGGGGAAGATGCCTTCCTGCTTGCGGCCGCAGGTTTTTCCGTGACGCTTTACGAGCGGGATCCCGTCATTGCGGCATTGCTTAAGGATGCGCTTAAAAGAGCTGCCGAAGATCCGGACTTAAGAGGCGTCGCCGAAAGGATGCGGTTTATTGAAGGCGACAGCATTTCCGCACTTAACAAAATGCAAAGCCCGCCGGATCTTATCCTGCTTGACCCGATGTTTCCGGAAAGGCAGAAAAGTGCCCTCGTGAAAAAGAAATTCCAGGTACTCCATCAGCTGGAACAGCCCTGTACCGATGAAACGGAGCTTCTGGATGCCGCCGTTTCAGCAGGCCCGCGAAAAATCGTCATTAAAAGACCGCTGAAAGGCCCGTATCTTGCCGGCCGGAAGCCGGATTATTCCCTGAAGGGAAAGGCCATCCGTTATGACTGCATCATCCTGCAGAAAAAAGGTCAGATATGACCTGTAAGGTGTGAGAAATATATCTAAGAAGCCAAAGATGACTTTTTATATATTTCGGGGTTCTGCTTTGCAACGGAAGAAATGTGAGCTATAAAAGATTAGATTATGCCAGTCTGACGGAGGATAAATTTGGACACTCAAAAGCCATATATCCGTGCGGTTACGCCTGAAGATGCGGAAGAACTTCTCGGCATCTACGCGCCGTATGTCGAAAAAACCGTTATCACGTTTGAATATGAAGTTCCGGGACTGGAGGAATTCAGGAGCCGGATTAAAAAGACGCTGCGCAAATATCCGTATATCGCTGCCGTGAAGGACGGTGAAATCCTGGGCTATGCCTATACGGGGCCGTTTGTGGGAAGAACAGCCTACGACTGGTCTGCGGAAACTACGATTTACCTTAAAGAAGATAAAAAGAAAATGGGCCTCGGGCGTTTCCTTTACCAGGGGCTGGAGAACATTTCAAAAGCGCAGCACATTTTAAACCTGAATGCCTGCATCGGCTATCCTGAAAAAGAGGATGAATACCTGACGAAAAACAGTGCTGAATTTCATGCGCATATGGGCTATTCCATGGTCGGAAGGTTCCATAAATGCGGCTATAAATTCGGCCGCTGGTACGACATGGTCTGGATGGAAAAAATGCTCGGAGAGCATCCTGAAAAGCCGCTGCCCGTTATTCCGTTTTCCGAACTGAATCCCGAAAATTTTTAGAAAATCTCATTTACCATTCATGTCCTTCTCATATTCGGTTGATATAGTCGTATGCAAATGAAGCATACGCTATTTTTGACCTCAGGAAACGGAGAATATGCAGATGGACAATATTTTTTCGATGCCGGTTATTCAGACTGAAGATCTCACAAAGATTTACCGAAACGGCTTCCACGCCGTTACAAAGCTCAGCCTGCGCGTGGAGGAAGGGGATATCTTCGGTTTTCTCGGTCCTAACGGAGCCGGAAAGACGACCACGATCCGGATGTTGGATGGGCTCCTTACAGCGACTTCGGGAACGGCGCTTATTGCCGGGAAGGATATCCGCGAAAATCCGGAGGAGATTAAACGGATCATCGGGGTCGTTCCGGAATCCCACGGGTATTATTTTTCGATGACGCCTTTCGAATATCTGGAATACTTCGCTTCTCTTTTCGGCACAGCTTCTTCCGACAGCGGATATCTTGACGATCTGCTTGAAAAGGTCGGTCTTGCCGACAAGAAAAATGTACCGATCGGGCAGTTTTCAAGGGGCATGAAGCAGCGTCTCGGTATTGCGAAGGCGCTGGTGAACCGTCCGAGGATCATTTTTCTGGACGAGCCGACGCTCGGGCTTGACCCGAAGGGGCAGCATGAAATCCAGCAGATGCTTCTCGATATAAACTGCAGGGAAAAGATAACTGTTTTCATTACCTCACACCTTCTGAAGGATATCGAGGTTATGTGCAACAAGGTCTGTATCATTAAGAACGGCTGTCTTCTGGAGCATGGGAGCATCCCGTATCTGCAGGAGAAATATATGAAGCCTTTTGAAGACGAATAAGAAGTTCGGATATGCAGCTGTACCGTTCGCGGTTCTCGTCGCTTTTTCAAGACTGTATCTCTTTGTGCATTTTCCGTCGGATATTGCGGCGGGAATTCTCCTGGGAACTTTCCTTGCTGCCATGATCTGGAAATACGGCATGCCGTTCCTTGAAAGGCATGAGGATTTCCTGAAAACGGATAATGTCAGGAAGATCGGTACCTGACGTGGATTTTCTTATGGGCGTGAGATATAATGATGTGGGTGTCAAAAGTACCTTTTGACACCTATGGTGTTTTGGATTGCACCATCGCTTCACGACTCCCTGGATCCTAAAAACATTCGAAATCCGCTAATTTACTGCATAAATTGTTTTTCCTCATATTTTGCGCGTCCAAAGTTAAAAAGTTTTTCCTGCAAGCAGGAAACTTTTTGTCACGATATTTTTGTCATGATATTAAAGAAGGGATTCACTATGCGCCTGCTGCTTATAGAGGATGATAAAAATCTCCACAGAATTATCCTGCGGCATCTTACAGAGGCCGGTTATGCGGCTGACGGCTGTCTGGACGGAGAAGAGGGGCTGGATTATATGAAATCTATGGCCTATGACTGCGTTATCCTGGACTGGATGCTGCCCCGCCGCGACGGAATCTCGGTTCTCCGGGAAGCGAGAAAGAGCAGCTGCACGGCTCCGGTCCTGATGCTTACGGCGCGGGATGCGATTACGGACCGCGTTGCGGGGCTGGACGCGGGAGCGGATGATTATCTTGTGAAACCGTTTGATTTTGATGAGCTGCTGGCCCGTGTCCGGGCTTTGATGCGGCGAGGAAATGAGACAAAACAGACTGTCCTCGAACTGGATGATCTGAAAATGGATACATCCACGCATGCCGTGACAAGGGATGAAAAGACGATTTCACTGACTTCCCGGGAATATGCGCTTTTAGAATATCTGCTGAGAAATCAGGGCATCCTTCAGACAAGGCTGCAGATTGCCGATCACGTCTGGAACTACGATTATGATTATGATTCCAATGTCGTCGATGTTTATATCCGGTACTTAAGAAATAAGGTTGACAAGGGCTTTAAGACGCCTCTGATCCATACGGTAAGGGGCTTTGGCTATGTCATGAGAATCGAGCCGTAAAAGCAGTTTGCATGAGGATAAGCAGGTGGAAGAACAAATTCAGCATAAAAGATGGAATGTGAAAAAACCGGATTTTGGCGCCATGCATATCCGCACGAAAATAATGCTCTGGTATACGATGCTGACGGCACTCCTCTTGTGCATCGCACTTCCGACCGTTTATTTTTATGTAAGAGGAGCTCTTCGTCAGTCCCTTGAGGCCAAGCTTCAGTATGCTGCGTCCATGGCGGAGACGGCCTCGGATCTTACGAACGGGACCGTAACCGTCGATGCATCGGAACTTAAGATTGAAAGCGATGTAGAACTGCTGGTAAAAGACGCTTCCGGAAAAACTATTTATCAGACCTCCGATGCCTCCTGGATGGACGGCCTTTCTTTTCAGGATGAATACTTATCAGCGAAAAGGCAGGATGAAACCTGGACAGTCCTGTGCCGTCCCTATGAGATAAATGAAGTGAAAATAACGGTTTATGCGGGCTGCTCCTCCGGATATCTTGAAGATGCCATGAAGAAACTTTTATGGTTCTTTATTTTTATGATTCCGGTTTATTTCCTGATCTCGGGAGCGGGTTCCTATTTCCTGGCTAAATTTGCAATGAGGCCGGTGCGGAAAATAACGCAGACGGCTGCGGCAATAGGAAAGGGAGACCTGTCGGAACGGATTGAAGGAATAACTTCAAAAGATGAGGTGGGAGAGCTGGCGGATACATTTAACACGATGCTGGATGAACTGCAGCTCTCTTTTGCGCGGGAACGGCAGTTTACTTCCGATGCGTCCCACGAACTGCGGACACCTGTCACTGTAATTTCGGCCTGTGCCCAGGATGCCGCAGCCGATACCGACCCTGAGCGTATCCGGGAGAATATCGAAACAATCAGCAGCGAAAGCAGCCGGATGTCAGGGATTATCTCACAGCTTTTAATGCTTTCGAGAGGCTATGAAGGACGCGCGCACTTTGAACCGGAAGAAATAATGCTGAAGGAGATGGTGGATTCCGTCGCGGAAGAGCTGGAGAATATGGCTGACGCACGGAATATCCGTCTGCATAATGAAGTACCGGAAGACATTCGGGTAAATGCGGATCAGAGCCTGATGACGCAGCTTTTCGTCAATCTGATCAGTAATGCCGTGAAATACGGAAAAGACGAAAAAGACGAAAAA
>DCDB01000211.1 GCA_002316215.1 Lachnospiraceae bacterium UBA1066
GGTCGCCGGAAACACACAACCACTACCGTGCTTCCATTAAGTTCCTCTATAAAAGGGTGATTAAGGTTCCCTGGGATGACGAGGAAGTTCCGGCAATGAAACGTGAACGCAATCTTCCGACGGTCCTTACGGCTAAAGAGATAAATGCCATTATTGATGCCACATCGAACCTTAAACATAAGGCTATTATCGCCACCATGTATTCTTCAGGGCTGCGCGTGTCAGAGGTGGTCCACCTCCACTATGATGATATTTCACGCACGAACATGACGATCCATGTCCGGGAAGCCAAAGGCCGCATAGACAGATATACGATCCTCTCCCGGAAGAATCTCGACCTGATTACGGAATACTGGTACAAATGCGGCAGGCCTAAAGGGATCCTCTTCCCGAGTTCATGGACCGGGGGTTATCTTGATACTACAAGCGTCAATCAGTTCTTCAAGGCGAGCGCAGAGAAAGCCGGTATAACACGCCATGTATCTTCCCATGCATGCCGCCATAGCTTTGCCAGCCATTTATTCGAAAGCGGAGTGGATATCAGATATATCCAGTCGCTTCTTGGACATACAGACCCGCGTTCTACGGATGTTTACCTTCATGTAAGCAACAAGACCCTTCTTGGCATCCATAGTCCTTTCGATGCCGCGGAAGGAAGTGAGACATGAAGGAAAGATACACCGTACAGGATATATTTGACAGATTCTATCCTGATTATGAAAAGAAGCATGAATTATCCGTTCCGCAGAGAAGGGCGGCATACCACATCATGAACTGCAAGACGGGGGCTTTCGGTGTGAATGTCAGCATCTGCCAGGACTGCGGCTGTATCTCTGTGCATTATAATTCCTGTAAAAATGAACGAACCGGATTCTACCTCTAAAAAACAGGCGGAATCCGGTTTTCCTTTTTATCCGCGCGAATTATCGGAAAAACAGCAAGTGAATCTTAGAATGGACGGTTTGTAAGATTCTGCGAAATAATCACACGGATAGTTGAAAAAGACCAATGAAATTTGGACGATTAAATACATGCACTTGTGAACTACCAGGGCAGCCTTTCCCCATCCCTGAAAAATCCTCCTGTTGGTCCGTCATCCGGGAGCAGGGCAGCCCATATCACACTCTTCGCACTGACCTCTACCGGCCGGCCCCACATCCCGCTTCCGAAGGAGTCGGTCGTGTCGGGGCAGACGGAATTCACGAGGATGCGGTATGGCGCAAATTCCTTTGCCATCTTGACGGTCAGCCCGTTCAGCGCCAGCTTGCTGATGCCGTATCCCATCGGCATCCGGACGACCGTACCGTGAAGAAGGCCGTACTGCGGATCCTCAAAGGAACCGGCGCCGCTGGATACGTTGACGATGCGTGGATGCTCTGATTTTTTTAATAGCGGCAGGAACTTCTGCGTGACGCTCCATGCCCCGACCACATTCGTATCAAACACACGGCGCAACTCATCAAGGTCCTGTTCCTCTACGGAAGCGCCTGCCTGCATCAGCGCAGCGTCATTGATGAGGATGTCGATTTTCCCGTACTGCTTTTCAATCGCAGCAGCGGCATCTTCGACATTTCCGTCATCTGTCAGGTCGATCGCTGTAAATGAGGCGTCGATTCCTTCGCCGTGGAGTTCCTTAAGGAGCGCGTCTGCCCGTTCCGGCTTCCTGCCGGAAATGATGACCTGGTTCCCCATTCTGCCCAGCTGTCTTGCGGTCTCAAATCCAATCCCGCCTTTCCTTCCGGATCCGGTGATCAATACAATACTCATTATTTTTTCCTTTCCGCAGCATTCATGTTTTATAGTTTCTTTCCGAGTTCCTCGGCCTGTTCCGTATACGGCATGCCCATTACCTGGCCCGGGGCATAGACTCCGCCTGCGAGGACGTTTCCCATGTCTTTCCAGCCGAGGCTGTCAATGAAGCACATCCGGTAATAGCCAAGCAGGTTCTTCTCAATCACCTCGGCAGGGCTTGCGGCGCAGGCGACCAGAGCCGTCTCTTTTCCGGCCAGGGCATCCTTGCCGACCGTGGAGAGCCTGTCCATCCAGACCTTGAGCTGGCCGGTGAACTGCATCCAGTAGAGCGGCGAGGCGATCACGACCGCGTCCGCCGTCCTTATTTCAGCGGTCACTTTGGACATATCGTCCTCCGCCTGCGACGGCCCGGAATACGGTGCGATGGAAAGAGAGGCAAGATCGATGATGATGCCTTCATTTCCTGCTTCCTTTACCCCTTTGAGCACGGCCTCGCAAAGACAGCGCGTATTGCCTCCCGGCGTGGGACTGCCGTTGATGATCACGATTTTCTTTGACATTTTCATTTCCTCCTTCAGCATTGGATGGTCCTGGTTTCGATGCCTGTTGGCCCGAACGAACAGATCTCCGCGGCAGCATCTTCCAGGCAGAAGATCTCCATGTATCTGACAGGGTCTCCGTAATTATTTGTGAGAGCGGGCATTTCAGAGAGTGCGGCTGCCCGGCTTCCGCTGTCCGTGATGCGCCGTGCCCTGCCATGGAGTCGGATCCAGCCCATCCCGCCGGATATGGCGCAGATTTCGACGTTGGGGTCTGCCATGAGCTGCCGGAAGGTCGGCTTCTGGTTCCCCGTGGAAAAGCACAGCTTTCCCTGGTATTCCATGATGAAGCCTTGGGGTCTCACCTTCGGTACGCCGTCCTCTGCGGTCGCCAGGTAAAATGTACCGGCTTCACGCAGTAACTTTAAAATTTCATTCATCTGCATCATCCTTTCTTCTTGTATTCACAGCGGTACGCTGATATTATCTAATAATAAGTGAAGAACCTGATTTGACAAGTACGCAGTATTTATATTCCAGGTATCAAAATACATACTATTGGGATTTACGGCATTTTGGAGGGAAAAAGCTTGAAAGAAGAGAAGAAGACGATCATCCCGTACCAGTCGGACGACTGTGCCATCGGCTATGCATTCCGTGCCATCGAGGGGAAATGGAAGCTGCCGGTCATGTATGTTCTCGGCATGAACGGGACGCTCCGTTACAATGATTTGAAGCGTGCGGTCGGCTGTACGAACATGATGCTGACCAATACGCTGACGGAACTTGCGGAATTCGGTCTGGTGGATCGGAAGCAGTATTATGAGATCCCGCCGAGGGTAGAATATTCCCTGACAGAAAACGGGAGGAAGCTGATCCCTGTGTTGGAGGCCTTCGGAGGTTGGGGAGAGCTGCTTCTCAAAGGTCAGAATCCGAAGGATAAAAATAATCATGGATGATTTTTTATAACCGGTAATTCTGATAAGGGAGTCATTAAAGAATATCGATGAAATTGTTCGATGCCGCTTCAATTATGAGGCGGCATTTATGATGGGGATATATGCCGTAATCTGAATAGAATAAGACTTATGAGTTCATTTCCAAAACAACCATTGACAAATAATATCCAATGCCAGCAAGGATGGGGGCTATACGATCGCCAGGCCTGCAGACAAGATCACGATCGCAGACATCATGGACGCGGTGGATGAGACAATCTTCGATTCTGATTCCAGGCGTCTGGCAAGGAACCTTTTCGGAGATGACCCGCATGTGGCTAAGGCGGAATTAAAGGTATCAGACTGTATCGGAAAAAGTCTTGCTGCAATGCGCGGCGAATTAGCTGCCGTTACCATAGAAAACCTGCTTCAGGAAGACAGAGACAGGAATGGCAGCATTGAATGGGAGTCAAAGATCAGGTAAGAGTGTGCCATATAGTGATGTGAGGATTTTAGCGGTCGAAACGGAACATTATGTCCGGACTTGAAAATTATATTTGAATATGCTATCTTAAGAAGAAATAATTGAACTGCTGAACTGTTTCCCCGGAAACAGTCATAAAAGCACTGGAATTCATGTTTTAGGGCCGCTGATGCGGAAACATGGATTCTGGTGCTTTTTTTGCAGGCGTAAAAGGAGGAATTTCGTATGAATGAATCATGGTTATTGTATTTTTTTCCTTTAGTTTCCGTTGTAGTCTGTAATGTCGTGTATCATCTGCTGAGCAGGAAAATACCATCAGGCGTCAATCCGTTTGCAGGGCTGATCATTACCTATGCAGTTGCCTGTGTCTTCAGTATCATCATGTTTTTTATGACATGCCGGAGAGATATCACACAGGAAATTTCAAAACTGAATATCTACAGTATCCTCATGGGCTTCGCCGTTGTGGGAATAGAGGGCGGCTTTTTGATGATGTATCGAAATGGGTGGGAAGTCAGCAAGGGCTCGCTTGTAGCCAATATCCTTCTGGCGGTTGTTTTGGCGTTTATTGGATTCCTGTTTCTGAAAGAAGAGGTGACGGTAAAAAAGATGATTGGCATTGCACTGTGTGTTGGAGGAGTCATCTTCGTTAACTTAGGATAATACTATTCAGTTAAAAGATTTGAATCGAAATCTTGGTTCAGTAAAAAAAGTGTTGAATCTGCGAGGCTTTTACCGGTGGGTACTTCACGTCCTCCACTAAGGACGCTGCGGGCCAAACCGTAAATGCGAGTTCGATTTATGTTTCCCCTGTTAAAATGAACAATCCGGCTTCTGCTAAACTGTATTACGGGGTATTACGGAAAGCCAATAGATTTCGCCCAAATGATACTGAGATCCATCTGTGATTGTGATGTAATTTACTCGAACATAACCGAGTCGAAAGGAACCGACTAAAATGAAATTGCCATGCTTTATTTTAAAATGATACCATTGCGGTCATCATTGCCAAGAAAGGTTTTGAATGGAAGGGGAAATTTCGTAAAGCATAATTCAATACTGTATCCTCACTTTTTTCTTTTTCCTGTCAGCATGGCAATTCCGGCCTTTTTTATAAATTCAGACCACTTCTCCCCATTGGAGCGTACAATGATGGCCTGAAGCCCGAACAGGGGAACCAGAAGGAAAACGGCTGCATAAAGCCAGTAGATTCCACGAATCATTCCGTTTGCAATCAGATAATAATAACCGAAGGCAGCGACGGGAAACTGTACGAAGAGAGCGGTCAGCATGCCGGGCGAATAGAACTTCTTCGGGTTGACCCTGGCCGCGGCAAGGTGTGCAACTACCTCGATGATTCCGATGAAAAGGGTTGCCATGACAGGCCATATGAAACCTGCAAGAAATGCTGGAATGACGGTGGCATACAGGGTAAAGAGCAGGAGACCGAACTTAGCCAACCCGATATTTCTGATTTCGACGCCGGTCATTGCTGTTACAAGTTCCACAAAGCCCCCCGGCAGTTTAAGCTCCTCAACCTCATGTATGGCAAGCACCATGATATACATGACCGGCAGCCGCTGCACCATCGTCATGCGGTTCCATCCGGTGATGAGAAAAATGAGAGCACAGAGTCCTGTCAGCGATGTGATCCAGAAGCTGTATTTCCGCATGAATACTTCCATAGTCCCTCTTTTCGTTTATTCATATCTGCAATTATCCGACAGCATGTTGTATAATGGAAATTGTAAAATGAATTCAATGAATCATCAACAGACATTGACTGCAATTTTGTCGGATGATGCGAGGGTGCCTATGAAGAAGCAGCCGGAAATCACAGCGGCCACGCGGCAGCGGATCATTGACTCTTTCTGGAATCTGTATGCGGAAAATCCGGTATCCTGTATACGGATCAAAGAGATTGCCGCTGCATCTGGTATGAATCGCTGTACTTTTTATCAGTATTTTGCGGATATTTACGATATCCTGCATCAGGAGGAAGAACGGATTATCAGCGAGATCGTGAAGAAACGGACGATAATCGGCAGCTCCTCTGATTTTGCTTCGATGCTTCCTGAAATAGCGGAAATGTATCAGAATAACGGGCGTCTTCTTTGCATCCTGACCGGACCGAACGGGGATCCGGGCTTCCCAATCCTGCTGAGAAACAGTCTGCTTTCTATTTTCAAAGTGCAGGAAAACGTCCCTGATGCAGCTGAATCTTCCATTATTTTCGACTTTGGTTTGAATGGACTGTTGGCAGCTTTCCGGACATGGTACTTAAGTGAAGGAGAAGTCACCGTGGAGAAATTCCTTTATTTGGCTGAAGAATTGATATCGCATGGAATCCCGTCTGCAATTCTGCATAGAAATTAATATCAAAGGGAGAATTTCTTGAAAGCTGCAGAGATAGGCGCCGTCTGGTACATAGGGACATATCTTATCCCTGTGCATGGTAAATGCCGGCTATGACATGATCGCCATTACAAAAAAATGTCACAGCCGTATGAGGATGATCCGGCCTGGCATATGGTAAAGCGCGAGCTGAAGAACCGGGGAAAAGAAGTAGTACAGGTTTACGTTTCTTCGCCGACAGGCAAACTGGATCAGCCATACCAGACACTTGTCGCTTTTGCCAAGACCGCAGAACTTGAGCCGGGAGAAAACACGTGGGTCGAGACAGCATTTTCCCTTTCGGAAGCAGCGGGATATAATGAGGAAAAAGAAGTATTCGTCCTTGAAAAAGACGACTACATTCTCCGCGTGGGAAACAGCAGCAGGAACACTTCCACGGCAGCGATTATCACGCTGGCAAATGATGTAATTACCAATAAAGTCAGGAATTGTCTGGGTAAACCGGAATATATTGAAGAGATCTCGCCTGATCCCGGCAACCTTCGTGG
>DCDB01000109.1 GCA_002316215.1 Lachnospiraceae bacterium UBA1066
CCGAATCGGAAGTCCGCGGACTTCCCGGCTTTTCCTGAAGAACTGAGCCCGCAAAAATTTGCCATGCAGGCTCCTCAGCCAGGCCATTGATCTGGAGGGCACGTTTATATCCCATATACCGGTCCGTCATAAAAGAAGAACTGCGGACGTCTCCTGCAAATCCGATTTTCCGGTGTCCTTCATAAATAATGTGCTGTACCATCTCGCACATTCCATGAAAATCATCCGGTATGATATAATCCTGATTCTCTGCACTATCATAATATCCCACGCATACGGCGGGAGCGGATATTTCTTTCTGAGCATACCGGATAAATTCCGGTGCAAAACTGCCGATCATCAAAAAGCCGTTGATATGCGCCCCTTTGAAAAAGCCGCCATTCCGGAGAAGATTTTCCTGATCCTTATTTACGGCCTCGAGAACCGTAATACCTCCACGCCGTACAACTTCTTCCGTCACGGCTTTGTAAATCTCCATGTACAAAGAACCTGCATCCTTCATAAATTGTTCGGCGATCAGAACTCCGATATGGTAATTCCGGTTTTCCGGCTTCTGCGCAGTGTTCCGTATATAGCCAAGCTCATCCGCCAGAGTAAGTATCCTGTTCCGAAGCGCAGGGCTGACGCCTTTTTTTCCGTACAGGGAATTTGATACACTCACAATACTGACATTCAATTTATCCGCTATATCTTCCAGCTTTACTTCTTTTTTCTGTCCCAAGGTAATGTCCTCTCTCCGGAAGTTAAATTTACTTAATTTTATTATTCATTTACTTAACTGTCAATCTTTCTTTAACCTTTTCAGCAAAAGACAGCCGTTGCAGGGAAGCAGAACCTGAAACGGCTGTCAAAAATTCCGTATGAATATTCTATTGTATAAAGCATTCCTGCACTGCGTTTGAATTTCTTTTTACTGCAGAAGCCATTCCTGCGCTGCAGTTGAATTCCTTGTATAGCACCAGATATTTGTTCCCGAAATATCTTCCCCTCCTTCTGCATCCATGGCAAGTTGATTGAGTACACTTATAAACGAAAAGGAACCATCTGCATTTTGTTCTATCTGCCAGCGCTGAGCTGCTGTTCCGTTAAAAGAATATTGCCAGATATTTGTTCCCGGATTCATTCCGCCTCCCCGGACATCCAGGTAGAGGCCGGAGGCTTCATTTACGATACAGTAGTCCGAAGCGGATACATGAAAAATGGTAAAATATTGTGAATTTCCGCCGGCAGAAGACTCAAGTTCAATATTCGCCTGCGGCTCCGTGCTGCTGTTCAATGCAGAAGCACATAAACCGGAATTTTTCTTATAAACAATCCGGTATGTTCCGTCATAAACCTGCGGAACGTCCTGTTTCGTAAGGAAAAATTTCTGGGCGGAAGAGCCGTTGGAATCATAAATCTGGGCATTTGCGTAATCATCACCGCTTGCTCCGGAAATATCCAGAGCTTTTCCGAGACGGCTGTCAAAAGAATAAGAACCGTCAGCATTCCTTGTAAGCGTCCAGTCCTGAGCAGCACTGCCATTCCTGCGGTATTCCCATACATTAGTTCCGTTTTTCGCTGAACCACCGGCGACATCAATCGCCTTGCCTCCCTTATAACAGGTAACCGTCCAGAAATCTCCGTTTTTCGTCAAAAGGAATTTCTGAGCGTCGGTACTGTTTGCAGCATACTGCCGGATGTTGGTTCCGTTTGTGACCTCTGCGCCGGATACATCGAGACATTTGCCCGGAGCGCAGGCCGGTGAAATCGTGTAGACGCCTCCGTCAACTGCCTCGTCTTCAGCATGCGTAACTATTTCCTGCGGATAAAAGCGCTGGGCATCAGAACGATTTGCCGTGTATGCCCAGATATTTTGTCCGCCGGAAGCCTTCCCGCCGGAAACATCCAAAATTGTTCCCAGCGCATCGCGTATGACAACGCTTCCGTCGCCCGCATTGTCAATAACCCAGCGCTGTGCCCCGGAACCATTATAAACATATTGCCATATGTTAGCGCCCGCAGCAGAACTTCCGCCGCTGACATCAAGGACTTTTCCGCTGCCCAGATTATACAGGGCGTATCGGTTATCCGTCTGTCTCCTGATGACAAAATACTGGGAGGCATCTTCAGCCGTGGGTACAAGAACACAGTTGGCGCAGTTGTCTTTACTTCCATTCTCTATTCCGATAGCATAATTCTGGTTAATTGCAGACACAAAGCGATAAACATGCAAATCCTGCACGGAATCCGCCGTGGAAGCATTGCCATTTACAAAGAAATAGCGGTAGCGTTCCGTAAGCCAGGATCTGAGACCGCTTACAGCAGCGTCAAAGGAAGACGGAAGAAGTCCGCCCAGATGATTGTCAGTACCGCACAAATCCCAGCGAATAAATGTCATTACGGCGGAATCCTTAATTTCCGGATACAGCGTGTCAACTTCTGCTTGCATGTTCTTAAAAGCATCCGAATATTTTTCATATATTTGTTTAACAGCGAGCGAAAATGCCGGATTTTGGAAAAGATATCTGTAAATAGAATCATTTTTAGCAAAATACCAGGTTCCAAAATTGCCGTCGGCTCTGACCTGCATGCCGCCTTCGAAATCCCAGACAGGGCCGGCATGGATGACATCGCCTGTGCCGTCTTTATACAAGAAGAAACTGGAAACAGTCGATTCAACGTTTCCGCAGAATTCCTCGATCAGATATACTTTTGCAAAAGACTCCACGTCAATGTATTTGCTCAATTCGTCATAAGACATGGAACTGCCGCCGGCAATAATCCTTTTCTCAAAATCAGTGAGGGATGAAGTAAAATCATTAAAGCCCGTCAGATCCGTCTCATCATCGTTGTTAGTCTCTTTCCTTGTGTAATAGGCACCGGTGGCATCGTCTTTATACCAGTAGGTCTCATCCCCATAATAAACATCATCACGTTCGCAGATTACTCCGTTGCTGTCCTCTAGATTCACCCGTCCGTTTCCGGGCTCGACTTTTTCGGAAACCAGGTAATTTCCGAGATACTCTCCGTCTACCCAAAAGTCGACATACCTGCAGTCACAGGTGGCAGACATTTCGAGCGCCGAAGACAAATCAGATGCAAGCTTATCCTGCATAAGGGAAATATCCGTACTATAAGGCAGAAGGACCCACTTCTTAGCCTTTTCCATTCCGAGCACAGACTGCTTTTTGTCAAACTTCAGCTGATATCCCTTTTTGGGCCATGACGCCCAGCTTGTATTCCCTCTGCCCTTTATCTCAACGGAATTTTTCAGCTGAAGAAAGCCTGCGCCGCTCGCTGCATCCTCAGAAAGCGTAAGAGAATTTCCCGGATATTTTATATTTTTATCCTGCTGGATCGTACTCAGCGTCGTGCCGTTAAGTGTGATGCAAAGGCTCGGCAGGCTCGACTGCATCATGCAGAAATCCGCAGAAGAACCGTCTGCAAAATTCAGGGCAAGCTTAGCCCCGGAAGTAAAAACACCTGAGAATGAAAACCCGTCAGCGGCAATTGTAAAACCGTCAGGTACAGAAACCAGTGTATTTTTACACTGAACGACCGCAGAAGAAAAGTCCACATCCTTTGTCGCAAAGATGTAATGTACATTGTCGCGTACATATTCCTTAAGAACATTTCCGTAAGTATCCGTAACGGTGAAACCGGTGTCCTGCGTTGCGGCTGCCAAAGCGGCCTCCTCTTCTTCATTTTCTTCCAGGACTGCCTGAGCCGTCTGTTCCTGATTGTCCGCCTGCGCCTTCATTTCCTGCTCCAGTTCCGAAACAGATCCATCCGTTCCGTCAGGATCCGTACCGGCTGCGGACGCATCAGCCGCAGTATCCTCCCGGACATCCTCTACAGACGCTGTCTCGTCTGCATAAACCGGTGTATAAATTCCCAACGACAAAACCATACATAAAACGACTGCAATAACCTTATTTTTCAAAATCCGCCTCCCCGAAATATTCACATCTGCTTCAATGGTTTTTTATAAATACTCACTTCTTAATCATCACAAAACTCAAAAAAGCCCGCCCAAAGAAAACTCTTTGGCTTCTGTATTATAATATATCTTTTCAATAGCTTTCGATATCTTTTTTCATAAATTTATCATTTTTTACGATAAAAAACATTCAAAAAGTATCCGAAGAAGCAGTCCCGTACAGAAGGCATCCGGAAACGGCAGCCCCTTGACTTCTGCACTTGTATATTTTATGATGCAAGCATCAAATGGCAGTGGCAGCAAAAATCAAACGTCTGGTAATTTTCCAGTTTGGAGAAAATTTGCCAGCCTTGAATATATAAAATTTGAGGAGAAAAAGAAATGTATACAGGAACAAATCCCACAGCCGTGCGTTCCCAGAACACATTTACCGCTGCTGTGCTCGAAATGATGAAAAGTACCGCTTTCAGTAAAATCACCGTTAAGGCTATATGTGAGAAAGCACAGCTTTCAAGGCAGACTTTTTATGAATTTTTCGACTCAAAAGAAGATGTCATAAGGCAAATCATTCACGAAAAGCTTTTCAATCTTCCGGAGCCCGCCCCGGTTTTTACCAAAGCCGTCATCGAAAACTATTTTTATTCGCACATTTACGGCAATAGGGCTTTTCTCCGTCTTCTTGCCAAAAATAATCTCGAGTTTCTGCTTTCAGGCGAGCTATCCGCTTCTCTTGAGGATGTTGAAAAACAGCTCGATCCGGGCGAGGACAAAAATGTACGTAAGATTGCGACAGCTTTCCTTACCTCAGCACTTACAGGTTCTTTTCTGGTATGGGCCGAAGGCACTGTAAAAATATCCGAGAAAGATTTTATCGAACTTATCTATTCCATACTGCGCGGCAATTATTTCAAAATTTCCTGATGCAGGCATTCAACGTTCAAAAAGCCTCCTGACTGCCGGATAGCTTTCTGAGACCCGCATTATCCCATAAAAAAGAACACCGTACGTATACTTTTCGTATCCGTACGATGTTCTTTTTCGCGGAGAAGAAGGGATTCGAACCCTTGCGCCGCTATTAACGGCCTGCACCCTTTCCAGGGGTGTCCCTTCGACCAGCTTGGGTACTTCTCCAAAATGCTCGAATAAAAACTATTATTATTTTTTACAGCGAAAATTATTATAACAGAGCTGTCAGAGATTTGCAACTCTTTTCGATGCAAGTATACTTAAAGTAAAGTATTATTTAAAATTTCTTCTTGACTTTTCTTCGAAAACGTTTATTATGTAACGCATAAAGCAATGGCGCTCTAGAGCCGGTCTCTTGGGCGCCATTGCTTTTTTGCGTTTAATTACATGAATACAGGATGCGCATCCGTCTTCACGTACAACCAACAAATGAGGAGGGTATCATGATGAAAGATGAAATGAGGTTCCGAAAAAAGGAAAGGTTGAAACGTTTTGCAGCCATTCTTCTGATGGCCGCCGTGATGACAATGATTGTTGCAATTCCTGTTTTTGCTTCCGGCGCTGATCCTACGGGCGCATCGTATGCTTCCAATATAGCCGGATCGTCACTGTCCGATGTCGCCGAAATGGCGGGCAAAGCTTTCACCGGTTCCAACCTCATCTGGGTAATGATCTGCGGATTTATGGTCTTCTTTTTCCAGTGCGGCTTCGCAATGGTTGAAACGGGCTTCTGCCGCGGAAAAAATGCAGCCCATACAATGACAATGAACTTTATGGTTTTCCTGGTCGGCGCAGTAGGATTTTTTATTTCAGGTTTTGCTTTCCAGATGGGCGGCTACGGAAGCGCCGCAACTCTCGGCCAGACCAGCGCTGTCCTTAACGGCGAGATTTCTATTCCAGGCTTCGGCGGCATCATCGGAACAAAGGGATTTTTCCTGACCGGCGTTTACGATGTCAGCGCCTACGCGCTTTTCTTCTTCCAGATGGTGTTCATGGATACAACCGTCACGATTCCGACCGGTGCTATGGCCGAACGTGTCAAGTATTCCGCAGTCGTTATCACGTCGTTCTTCATTTCCATGCTTTTCTATCCGCTCTTTGCAAACTGGGTCTGGGGCGGCGGCTGGCTTTCACAGCTCGGTAAAAACTTCGGTATCGGCCACGGCGTTGTAGACTTTGCAGGTTCCGCAGTCGTTCATTCCATGGGCGGCATGCTGGCTCTGGCGGGCGCTATCGTCATCGGTCCCAGGATTGGGAAATTCAAGAAAGACGGAAGCGCACGTGCTTTCCCGGGCCACGATATCCCGATGGCAATCATCGGCACAATCGTCCTGTTCTTCTGCTGGTTCGCATTCAATGCCGGCGGCACGCTCAATGCTTCTGACGGACGTCTTGCCGTAGCAGCCACAAACACTATGATTGCAGGTGCTGTCGGCGGTCTCGTCGCCATGTTCTACATGTGGATTAAATTCGGGAAACCCGATCCGTCCATGACAGCCAACGGAGCGCTTGCAGGCCTCGTCGCCATAACAGCTCCCTGCGCTTACGTTACAGGTATTTCGGCATTTATCATCGGAACAATTTCTGCTTTCCTTGTCTGCCTTGCAGTTCCTTTTGTTGAAAATAAGCTTAAAATTGACGATCCTGTCGGCGCTATTTCTGTTCACTGCGTCAACGGTATGTGGGGCGTCCTTTCCGTCGGGCTCTTTGCAGACGGTACCTACGGCGATGGACTGAACGGCGTTTCGGGCGGTGTCCGCGGCCTCTTCTACGGAGATCCCTCCCAGCTTCTGGCTCAGCTCATCGGCATGGCAGTGCTCGTCATTTACGGCTTCGGCGGTGCCTTCCTGTTCTTCAAGGTTCTGGACAAGACCTGGGGCATACGCATTGATCCGCAGGATGAACTCGACGGCCTCGATATTCCCGAAATGGGCGTTCTGGCTTATCCGGATCAGGAGCTTCTCCGCACCGGCCTCGATTACAACTCGTCTGACAATGCACCGATTAAGCAGCTGGAGCGTTTTAAAGATTTCAATATGAAACACAGCGGGTTCCCGAAAGCCGGCGAAAAGGTAGTTCCTGTCGCAGAAGCTGTACCGGTAAAAGTCGTTCCGAACACAGAGGTAACGAACGCTTCCGGCTTCAAGCTTACAAAGATCGATATTATTACAAAGCCTGCTAAATTCGAAGACCTCAAGATGGCGTTAAATGAAATCGGCGTAACCGGCCTCACGGTAACTCATACCTTAGGCTGCGGCATGCAAAAGGGCAAGACAGAATTCTACCGCGGCGTTGAAACCGAAGTCAATGTCCTGCCGAAGATCCAGGTTGAAGTCGTTGTAGCAAAGGTTCCTGTCCGTCAGGTAGTCAATACTGTCAAGGATGTCCTTTATTCCGGACATATCGGCGATGGAAAGATCTTCGTCTACAATGTGGAAAATGTCATCAAAGTCCGTACGGGTGAAGAAGGTTACGATGCCCTGCAGGACGGAGAAGTCGACTAAGCCCCCTCCTCTTACGGCCGGGGCAGCCGGACGAATCAGCGTCCTCCTCTTGCAGTCCCGCCGTTGGGTGAAAACAGCCGCCGCGAATGCCCTCGCGGCGGCTGAATTATGCTGATAAATATTTTCCTGCAGACAGGTGAATTTCGGACTTATCCGGCTTGTATGATAAGCCTCACTCCATCTTCATATCCATGGTGGCTGCATTCAATTCATTGTTTGTCAGCTTCGCCAGTTCTTTTACCTTATCAAAATCCACTTCCATAGCCCCGGAAATTCTCTCTCCGTATTCCGGATCCGCCTTAAAGCAGTGTACCGCGTGGCGGTATTTAATATTCTTCGTGCATGGTTTGATATTATTGGCCGTATTTTTAATAAGCAGTTCTTTCTTATCTTCGGTCATGATTCTCCACAGATTTCCGCCGGCCCTGAAGCAGTCATCCGTCGGATCATCCTTCGGATCATAGGCATACATGGCTCCGGACAGATCCAGAGGAGGTTCCATGACGCCGGGCTGCGAGCTCCAGTCACCCATGCTGTTCGGTGAATATGCAGGCTCGCTGCCGTAATTTCCGTCCACGCGCATAGCTCCGTCCCGGTGATAATCGTGAACCCTGGCATGCTTCGCCTGATTGACCGGAATCTGGTTATAGTTGATGCCCAGGCGGTAGCGCTGTGCATCGCCGTAAACAAAAAGCCTGCCCTGAAGGAATTTATCCGGCGAAAAGCCAATGCCCGGAACGACATGTGCCGGCGTAAAGGCTGCCTGTTCGACTTCCGCATAATAATTCTCCGGATTCCGGTTGAGTTCAAGCTCGCCGACCTCAATCAGCGGATATTCCTTATGCGGCCAGATTTTCGTGATGTCAAACGGATTTTCATAGTGATTTTTCGCCTGCTCTTCCGTCATGACCTGGATATACATCTTCCACTTCGGGAAATCACCGGATGCAATATGCTCATACAAATCACGCCCATTGCTCTCCCGATCCCTGGCAACCACTTCCGCCGCTTCCTCATCCGTCAGATTTTTAATGCCCTGCTCCGTCCTGAAATGGAATTTGCACCATACACGCTCATTTTTATCGTTATAGAGACTGAAAGTATGTTCACCGTAAAAATGCATGTTACGGAAGGAGGCCGGAATACCGCGGTCAGACATAACAACGGTTGTCTGATGGAAAGTTTCCGGAAGCAGTGTCCAGAAATCCCAGTTATTCTGGGCTGAACGCATTCCGGTCTGAGGATCGCGCTTAACGGCACGGTTCAGATCCGGAAAGTTATGTACGTCGCGAAGGAAAAAAGTCGGTGTATTGTTTCCTACAAGATCCCAATTTCCTTCTGTCGTGTAGAATTTCACTGCCACACCGCGGATATCACGCTCCGCATCTGCAGCTCCGCGTTCACCGGCAACGGTAGAAAAACGGATAAAACACTCGGTTTTAGTGCCCGGTTTAAAAACAGCTGCTTTGCTGTATTTTGTTATATCATTCGTAATAGTAAGATCTCCGTAGGCACCCCAGCCCTTGGCATGCATCCTGCGCTCGGGAATTACTTCACGATCGAAATGCGCCAGTTTTTCAAGAAGCCACACATCCTGCATCATAACCGGACCGCGCGGGCCTGCCGTCAGGGAATTCTCGTTCTCGGCTACTGGTGCGCCCGCTTCGTTTGTAAGTTTCATACTTTCCTTGTCCATATTTCTTCCTCCTTTTTTATTTTTTCCGGCCGTTCGGAATAAAGCCTTTTCCGACACATCCGGTTATTTTACAAATATCTTCTTTTCTCTTTTTTACTGCCTGCTGAATACTTTACTTTTCTGTACTATTTCAGGAATTCATCTTATATCATTCAATTCTGTTTCTGCGCTGTCTTCTTTTCGCTTCTCTTTTTTCGGCATTCCGGACACACTCCGGTAAATTCGATCTCGTGGCTCTCAATTTCAAAACCTTCCGAACCGGCAAGTGCATCCAGTTCCGCCATATACGGAAGCTTGCAGTCTACTACCTTGCCGCAGACTCTGCAATGAAGGTGGTAGTGCCTCTTATTATTTCCGTCATAACGCACGTCATCCTGGGATATCCTGAGACGGCCGATTGTACCCTCATCCGCTGCATTTGCCAGGACACGGAAAACCGTTGCTCTTGATGCCCTATTGCCGTTTTTTGCAAGTTCCTCAGCCACCATGGTTGCTGTCGGATGATTATGCATTCTTTCCAATGTTTCCTGTATCGCTCTTTTCTGGGCTGTATTTCTTTTTTCCATCCAGACGATCCCCCATAGAGTTATTAAATGAGATTCTATCTCAACTATTCTATCCTAATTTTATTATATAAATGAAAAATGTGCAAGAAGTTTTCATCTCTCCGTCAAATAAAACTCGAATATGCATTCAATTTCTGCATTTTCTTTTCA
>DCDB01000132.1 GCA_002316215.1 Lachnospiraceae bacterium UBA1066
CCGGACATCATCATGGTCGGCGAAACACGTGACGCCGAAACGGCCTCGATTTCCGTCCGTGCGGCTATCACAGGGCACTTAGTTCTTTCGACTCTGCATACGAACGACGCGGTTTCTTCTGTCATCCGCCTTGTGGACATGGGTATCGAACCCTACCTTCTTTCGAGCGCGCTGGTCGGCATCGTTGCCCAGCGACTGATGCGGAAGGTCTGTCCGTTCTGTTCGCAGGAAACGCGCCTTACCGATGCGGAAATCGACTATGTCGGCCGCGACGTCGCGCATGTCCGCAAAGCCGTCGGCTGTCCGCACTGCAACGGCACCGGCTACAGCGGCCGTATTTCCATCCATGAAATGCTGGAAATCGACAAGCCGATGCGTGAGCTCATCTCCCGCGGCGCGTCCACCGAGGAAATGAAGACCTACGCCATCGAAAAGCAGCATATGAAGACCCTCAAAACCGCCGGCATCGAGCTCATGGAACAGGGCATCACGACCCTCGAAGAGCTAAGACGCGTTGCGTATTACGAGTGAACTTAATCGTCAATCGAATTGTGGGAAAATAAGACGTGCCCCGCATTACGAGTAAACCCGAACGTTTACGATTCTTGAAAACTACGAGTAAATAAAGGTGAACCGCGGTCTGTGAGTGAATGAATACTTTAAGAAAACTTTTATGATTATTCAGCCGAAATAATGGCATAATATATAGAGGGGAGTCATACAGGAACAAATTAAACTATGCGTCTTAAAGACGGTAAAGTTGACGAACTAAACCGTTTGAAAGGGAAAAATGAACAGACTGCAGATTATAAAAAATATGCAGGGGGGAAAAGAAAAAAAGAACAGGGCGTTTAAAAACAGGGGCTTCACATTGGTGGAGCTTATTGTTGTACTTACGATTATGGCAATTTTGCTCGGGCTTGGCGGCTGGGCCCTGCTTGGCTGGACTACCCACGCACAGTATATAAAAGATGAGGAATCTGCAAGGACAATTTATCTTGCGGCTCAGTCGGCTCTGTCGGCAAAGGACGGCAATGCGCTTCTGGATGAGGAAATGGCGCTTATCAAGAAAGAAGCGGCGACCTACAACCCCCAGATAACTCAGGAGACGAAAGCCTCTTACGGACTTCCGACCAATACGGATGATGAATTGACGGATCACTCATTTGTTTATCTGAAGGTTAACAGGGGAGATTATTCGGACGACACAAAGAGAAATGAAAGCGAATTGTTCAGCTTGATCAAACCATATATTACCGATACAAGTATTCTAAATGGTTCGATTGTTATTGAATTTGATATCACTTCACAGAATGTCTATTCCGTTTTCTACAGCGGATGGGCAAGCGATTTCGAATATAATACAGCCGGAACAGGCAGCGGAAGAGGAACATATTATATCAACAGTAATGCAAGAGCTGTCAGTGTCCGGGAGCCGGAAGTGGTCGGCTATTATGCGACGGATCAGGTCAATGTTGCAACGCTTTCTGCCGTTAAGCTTCGAATGACGGGCTGCGTCCTCAACAATGAAGAAACACTGAATCTTCAGTTCGGAAGCAACTCGAAGTTCCAGGAACTTGATACGCAGTATACTCTTTCCTTTTATGAAGACAAAGGGGATAATGCCAAATCTACAGAGTCAAATGAGACTCTGCTTTTTACGGCTGAGCTGACCTATCAGGATATACTGAATAACCTGACCCCGTATTCAACGGATAAGCTTAAAATCGCCTGGGTTCCTTTGACGCTGAAAAAGGCCGGGAGTTCAACAGATACGGAAACACAGTATTTCCTGATTACTTTTGACGGAACGAATTATGATCTGGTTCTGGATGCGCAGATGTCTTCACAGATGATGGCGGTCATCAGCCTGAATCCGTCGGGAAGCAGCAGTACCAGTATGAGCATCACAAAGCTTTCGAAGACAGGCACCACACCAAAAAATATTTATGTCAGGGCTTCCGTAGCGGCTAATTCCAGGGTGCCTGCATCGCGGGAGTACATTTACGGGAAGAGTGTCACGACTTCGACGGAAAATGACATGTTTTCGACTCCTTCAAGCATTTCTTCCTATACTCCTGTGAAATCCGAAATCAGCCTGAACAGGCATTTTTCAAACATCCGTTTTTATCAGAACGGAACGGCGGAAGCGCCTTTAACCTTTACACTTAAAAAAGACATCAACTGGAGCAGCAGCGAGTTATACGATGATACCGCAGGCTCAGTAAAACCCTATGAGGTAGCGGCTTCTTCCGCTGAGTTTCCTACCATAACATCCCTGGACGGCAGCTGCACGATTGACGGAGCCGGGAAGACCTACAAGAATCTGGTACTCGGGTATCATTCTTCGGTCGATTATACCGGCGCAGCAGTCGGAACGAATTACAGCGTTTACGGAAACAAGGCAGTTAATCTTGCGGTGATCGGCATAAACAAAGGAACCGTGACGAGCCTTGCATTTGACAATGCCAGACTTGTTACGGACACGGCTTTGGCGGATAATGCAATAAAGCCCGTAAGCCTTAAGACCTGCGGAATTCTCTGCGGTGTAGACGCGGGGAATGTCAAGCTTGTCAAATTTAATTCCAACTGTTCCGTAACAGCGTCCGTAAGTTATAATGAAACGACAACGGCAAAAAATGCTTCCGGCATCGGGATGATGTGCGGGGTCTTAAAGCTGACTTCGGATACAGAGAGTACGCTTACGACGGATCGCATTATTACGAACGGAACCGTAAACGGAACGGTCAGCCTTCCTTCGGGTACATCCGTTGATTTTACTATAGACACAATTACTGGCAAGGGAACGAATGATGCCTATAAATATATAGGCATCGGCGGAGTCTGCGGTTTTCTATACGTTGACAAGCCGGCAGCAAGCGTTTCATATACAAGAAAAATCGGCGCCGTTTCTTCAAAGCTAACGGCGGCGACATCTGAAACGTCATCCTGGTTCAGCAAGACAGGAACGAAATCCATAGTGAACTACGCGAATGTAACAGGGACAATGTTCACGGGCGGTATTGTCGGCAATGCTTATACTAATATCGGGAGCGGTGCTTCAGCGGCTGATGCGAATACGCCTCAGATTATAAACTGCTACAATGAAGGAATGATTCTTGCTGCAGGAAATCCGGATCTTTCTACTGAAAATGCAAATAATTATGAAAAAGACCAGGCGAAATTCAATACTCTGACAGGCTTCTTTATCGGCGGGATCTGCGGATATAACTATCAGTCATCAATTTCATCCTGCAGCGATACGACTTCAAAGGCAAAGGCTGCTGCCTATACCGGAAATGATGCAAAAAACAATTTAAAGAAGGATAGTATCGGTTTCTTCGTCGGAGGAATTACGGGTTTCAGTGAGGCGGGTTACATTTACAATTGCAATACGACCTCCGGCGGTTATGTTCTGGGGTACGACTATGTCGGCGGTATTGCAGGCAGCCTTAAGGGCAGTCAGACGGGTATCAGTCAGATAGCGGCAGGAACCTCTGCGGTTACAAACGCCTGCTATGTAATCGGACACAGCTTTGTCGGCGGAATTATCGGGATCAACAATGCCGGAAGCACAATTTCGGACTGCATCAATAAGGGGATTGCGGCCGGTGACGGTATCGATATCGGCGGCATTGCAGGGAAAAACAGGGGAACAGTGGGAAGTTTGGCAGTTATTAATAACTGCAGCGGCAGCTTCAACGATTACGGAAATACGCAGTTTAACCTCATTAAGACAACATGGGGACTCCTGGGCAGCAATGTCGGCGGATTGGTTGGTTATAATGAATACGGTTCAGTCACTTATAAATATGAATCCGGTACGCTTGCAGCATCGAATTCGGTTTCATCCGTAGCCGTAGGCTATAATAATGTCGGCGGCGTTATCGGATTTAACGGAGCTCACGGAAGCGTCAGTCTGAACTTTGCATCCGGAGCATCCTCATCCGGATATATCAGCGGCAAAGTTTTCGGAGCGGGCGACTGCGTCGGCGGTTTTATAGGACTAAACCTTTCCCCGTCAGTCTTTACGGGGGATGCCTTCAATGTATCAACGGCTGCGGTGGACGGACGCTATTGCGTCGGGGGTACAATAGGGGCTAATCTGGTTGAGGGAGCTTCAAAAGATGTATCCATGACGCTTCGTTATGTCAACAGCGTTTCAAAGATTACCGGTACGAGCCTTGTGGGCGGACTGATCGGCTACAATGAGATGGTCACAAAAATCGTTTCTGCAGCGGGGTCAGACACAGCACTTACTGACAGCGATGCCCTCGGGAATACTTCGTGGTATACAAAGTTTCTGGTAAAGGATAACAGCGGTTTATTCTCTTCGGCTTCGAATGTAACGGCCGATGCCACGAATATTTTCATCATAGGAGATTCTGCTTCCACAACATCTACGGTATTCAATAATGCCGGCGTTTCAGCGGTAACGCTGGGCGGAGGCCTTCTCGGCATGAACAGTCCGGATTCGGGAATGATTATTATAAACAGCACGAATTCCGGAAGCCTGACGGAACTGAGTCCGTCAGGAGCAGCAAAGATAAATATCGGAACTCTGATCGGAAACAGCAGCGTGACGGATCAGACGGCGCTTCTGGGCGGCATCGTAAGCTATAATACGCAGCGCTGTGTTATCGATAACTGCATCAATACAGGAACAATGGATGTAAAGACAGGTGGTTTCGGGGGGATTGTCGGTCTGAATAACGGCTATATCCTTAATTGCACGCTTTCAGCGAATCTCGGACGGAGCACGCTTAATTATATCGGCGGAATTGCAGCAATCAATTATAATAAGGACACAGCGGCCGGATCACAAACCGTAGGAAAATACAGCTATACGGCCGGAACTATTTCTGCATGCACGACGGGAAAATATACTATTACAGGACTTGATAATGTCGGCGGTATCGCCGGATATAATTACACGGAGAATGCAGCGTACGGGTCCGCCGTTATTATGGGCTGCTCCATGAACAGCAATGTTTCGGGAGATAAAAATGTCGGCGGTCTGACAGGTGATAACAGCGGAAAGTTAACCCTCTCCGGCACAGTAGGATCGGATACTTCTTCTCTTACAATAAGCGGTAAAAATAACGTCGGCGGTATTGCAGGGAAAAATGAGGGAAGCGGCGTTATTAACTGTTCGGCGGAAATTAAGGCCACGGGCTCCGGACTCTCTGTGAAGGCTTCCGGTGACAATGCAGGCGGCATCGTCGGTTATATGACAGCCGGTAATATCACTGGAACTGCGGACGGCTCTATAAAAAGCTATGCTACGGTTAATGCGGGCGGAAATTATGCAGGCGGTATCGTCGGAAATATGGCGGCCGGCGGCACTATTTCCTATACGGAGAATTATGGCAGTGTCCAGGCCTCAGCAGGCTATGCAGGCGGGATTACGGCATATAATGCGGCAAGCGGGACGAAAGTCAGCACGATCAGCAATTCTGTGGATTATGGGAATGTGACATCAACAACAGGCTATGCAGCCGGTATTGCTTCCGAAAATGAAGGAATAATCGATTCCTGCAGCGTTGTTTCGGCAGGCGGTAATAATATTACGACACTTTTCTCAAGTGCCTCTGCAGCAGGAGTCATTTCCAGTATTAACAAAGGTACCGTATCCAATTGTATATCCGGTATAGCAAGCTCTACTTCTTATGTGCTGATTTCGGACAGTATCGGCACTATGATCGGAGGTTTTGTCGGACAGAACAATGGTATCGTATACGGAGGCCAGGTTAACTCGGGTCTTTCTTATAAAACAAATATGTCATCCATTATGCTCGGCGGAGCTGTCGGTAATAATTCTGCTAATGGGCTGATCGGGAATGACGGTGTTCATACGTCGGTTGATCTCGATTTTAATTCATTTACGGGTGTCCAATATCTCGGAGGAATTTCAGGACAAAATCTCGGAACTGTTAAAAACTGCAGCTACAGCGGATTGATAAATGAAGGAACGGCAGCTATAGGAAACAGTTATGGAGGAATTACCGGTATAAACGGAGACGGAAGTACTGCGGCAGTGATAACAAACTGCTATGTTTCCGGCATCACAATGACTGTTAACGGAACGTGCGCACTCGACCCGTCACAGTCCGCTCAGGACAAACTGGACAGCACTTCATTTACGGGGGGAATCGCCGGAAAAAACAGCAGATCTTCTAAAATACAGAATTGTTATATTTTCGGAAGCGGAAATACCATTACAGCCAAACAGGGTATGATCGGCGGCATAACGGGTGCTAATGCGGGAACTCTTGTTTACTGCGGCTATTCGGATTCCATGAAAATAGTTGATTCTGTTTATACGGCTCTTTCAACGAATACAAATGATTCGAAGAATGCACTAACGAAACTTCTAGGAGGCAGTACCTATTCATCTTTAAAGGGGTCAGATACCTCTTATGATTTAAAAGTAGAAATGACTGATTCCGGATATGGCTATTTAGGGGGAGTAACAGGTTTTAATTCCACGAACGGAAGTGTAATCGAGTGTGCGACAGGCAAGTGGTATATTCACGGATATAATATCGTCCAGAATGCCGTTATCGGCGGGGTGGTCGGGCAGAATGAATCTGAGAAAACCGTTCAGTATAATGTTAACTGCGCTTATGTAAAGCGATACATCTGGGTCAGCGGTTATGAGGAAAACAGCGCTTCCCGCAATAACAGAGGCACGGATAAATATTATGTCGGCGGCGTTATAGGCGAACAGCAGAACAGGACTTCCGGTGGGTGGGTGATTGACAGCTGCGTTAATTACGGGGCGGTTGAAGACGAGAATTCACACAATTCCGGAGGTATCATTGCCAGATGGAGAAATAATGGCGGGACGGTTTCCAATTGCTTTAATTATGGTGTTCTGTATACGAATATGCAGGCTGCCAGCCAGGGGACGGTAGGAGGTATTATCGGTTTTATCAATGAAATGACAAACGGACAGGATGTAAATATATTATCGTGTCAGAATCATGGCATCGTGAATCAGCCGATTTATTATTCTACAACAGCTGCTAATAACTACTGCGCCAATGACTGCGCCGGTATCCTTGCCGAGGTAAATACGCAGGGCGTAACGGAGACAGTAAAAATAAATCTTTCAGACTGCGTGAACGGTTCAGATGCCACTGTTTTCGCATTTTCCATGGCGGACGGGATTGTTTCCTGGCTAGGCGGAACAGGAGGCTCCATAGATAATATCATATTGAACATTAATCGTTGCAGAAACTACAGTACAAATTTGATCAGTTTTCAGAATAGCAACAGCTCAAATGGCGGGTATGGCCGTACTGGCGGAATTTTCGGAACCAGAGCGGATTATTCGGATGCAGCGACTGCAGTTGGTTACACATCAATAACAAATTGTTTCAGTGTATATTACAACTCAAATACGAGTAATGGAAGCAACCCTATTGCCTGGGCGCAGGAAGGTGTAGGCGAAGGTGCTTTTAAATATTGTTATAATAATTATTACCTTGATTCCTATAGCTTCAATTCAAGCAATTGTGTCGGCAGCCTTCCTGAAGCAAAGGCCAGTAATACCGTTACTATAAAGACCGGAGGTAATCCCGCAGAAGCGAATCATTCATCAAAAATAAATGCACAGCGTCTTTATGCCGGTACCGATTCGTCTCAGACGAGTAACTCGGTAACGAAGTTTTTTGCTGCCCTTCCGAACAATTCTACGACGATGAGTACCCTTAAGGCGGGCTCTGCATGGGTGGATACTTCCGCTAACGCTTTAAAGTCCAACAAAGACAGTTCAACAGTCGGGTACACTTATCTTTGGTTCGGTGACGGTTATTATACTTCCGGAGGATTGTATCAGGGAAAAAATTCCGGACTTGACTATACCGATGTCATTGATGAGGCAATTCAGGCTTATTATAGTAAATATCTTGATAATGCGAACTTCTCGGCTCCCACAAATGTAGCTGTGACAAAGTCGGAAGGCAATTTCATGGTAACATGGGATGATGCCGTTAACTCCAATAAAGTTCAGTACTATGATCTTGATGCACTTGTATATCAGGTGCCTAAAAATGCCGTATTTACATACAATTATACAACTAATACAGCCTCTTATGTTCCGGCTGCAGGCGGAAATTCTGTTTCGGTTTCTGTTTACAAAGATATTAACAGCTATGTCTATCAGAAGAACGGAACATTTTCAATGGATTCCGCATGGGAAACAGATGGGTTTGATTATTATTTTGTCGTCAGGGTTAAAGCACAGGGTTCAAATGATACTGTAAATGCAAACAGTGCCTGGGGCTATGCAAGTGCTCCTGTGAAGGGACAGAAAGTACTTCCGACACCTGATCTTGAACTTGTCAGGATTAAGAGCACCTGGTATCTGAGGCTTTTGAATGTTTCTGACTACAGCGGAATAAGCGGCTGGTCGGTTTCCGCCCATATTTTAAATAAATCTACTGTATATACATTAAATTCCGATAACATACAGGTTAAATTTACGGACGGCCTTATTTCGAATGTTCCGCTTCGTGCAAGTGCTTCGCCGTCATCGGCCGATGCGGATCATATGACATCCCTTCTGTTCAGTTCAAATATTTATGTGCCGCAGGATTATTACCCGGCAAGCGGGAGCCTTACGGTATCATCTTCTGCTTTCAGCGGTACCACGGTAAATGATCTGAGCTATTCGGTTACGCTGAAATATACATCCAGTGTCGGATATCCTCAGACCTTCCGTGTGGAAATCTACGGAAAGGATAATAATACCAGTCAATCTGTCACATTGGCCTATAAAGATGTTTCTCTGGCCAAGGGGGTCTCAACTGCGGTAACTATCGAATCGCTTCCATCGGATCTTCTGACAAACTATTCAAACATAAAAGTGGCAATATGGCATGCATCGACCGGTTTGGGACCTGTTTATCAGTATTATGAAGTGACAAAAGACGAAATGGATGCAGCCTGCGGAACCTCAGATCCGAGAACCCTGGGCTATGAAGTGTGTCTGGATGGCCTGGATTCCGACGGAAATGCCGTTTACAGCTATTATTACAGCAATCCGATTTATTACAGCAATCAGAAAACGAATTCTTACAGTGCAGGTAACCACTACTATTCGCCGTCTACATCAGTGGCTCTCCTGGCAGCCCCTGTACTTCAGGATTCTCTGACAGGCGATACAGGCAGCGGAAATCTCACTTATGATTTCATATGGGATTCCGGCGTTAAAAATTCGGATACTTATAATTATACTGTTGAGCTGTACGGCCTGACTCTTTCTGATCCGTCGGATCCGTCGTCTTCGGTTATCTCGAAAACACTGCTTACGACTGGCTACTCTTCGCCGGGGAATACTTTCAATATGAATGCCGATTCCTGGACTTATGATGCTGTTCAACTTTCGGTAACACGTGTTGGGGGAAACGAAACAACGTCGAGCGGAATTACTTACCATAATATTGGGCAGACATCGACCGGAATTTATCTGATCTCAGAACGTCTGCCTCAGATTCAGCAGCCGACGCTTACTCTTAAAAGTACGGATGGACTCATGTATGATATTTCATGGGTTGGCGATACGGAGAATGCGGCCTGCACGGGATACGATGTCTATATAGATTATACGAAGGAATCGACTGTTGAAAAAGTGCTTCTCGGTTCGACTTCATCAAAAGATGTTACTGAGCTTGACAACATCGATTTTGACGATTATGCCGGAGATTATGCGGAAATCTATGTTGTAGCCAGAGCGGATTCGGGACAGACCAAGTATCTGGATTCCGCGGACGGTATCCGTTATACGATGACCGTTCTGAACCGTCTTGCTCAGCCGAAGGCTGCATTTAAATGGAATATTGATGCCTGGAATTCGACGGATGCTACGAAGCGTATTTCATCCGAATCTGATTTTACTGCTGAGGGCAGCCGTCTGCTCGCTAATATTACATCGGGTACCAAACTGGACGGCTCCTATCTGGTCGGAGGTCTTTTATATGATACTGAAGCAGATGCACAAAATGCAATAACGGATATAACAAAGGACAGCAGCGGCAATGCGCTGGCTTCCACCGATCAGACGTACTCAAGAATTGTCATGGCAAATATTGCTGCTTTGGCGAATAACTCGACGCTCGTCGATAAAACGCAGGCTGTCACGAACATTTTCAGCTTCGGTTTCGGAGATACGAAGAAGATTGCCGATGATGACGGATCGCAAGTGAGCCCATATGAATATTCGCTGGGAATCAATAACTTCTCGGAAGGCACAAATGAGTGGTCCATGAAGTATGCAGGAAAATATATGGTTCCGTTTACACGTGCGACGGACAACACGGACATCAGCTCGATTGACGCGTGGAACCTTACACCTCTGGCACTGCCGATGGTGAAATTTGACGCGCCGGTGATTAATGTTTCGCAGACAAACGAGACAGTTACCGGACACTCCTACAAGCTGGCCAACTATCAGTATCCGGATCAGGTGCTTTCGTCGAATATGGCACTCGATACCTACAGCTGGAGCCGGGGCGATACCTATGCGGATTCTTATCAGACCGTCATGACGGCCACGCAGAATGAACTGCAAAGCGACTTCACGGTTGCTGCGAAAAACGTCACATGGCCGCTCAGCATTTCAGCTGATACAGATAATAATTATCTGGACGTCACGCTGGGTGACAGAGATACAAGCGGCAGCTATATTACGGATACTAACGGAAAATACAGCTTTAAGACAGCCGATACGATTTTGGCTGAATCCGTGAAAGTTGAAACAGCTATTGCGTCCGCAAAAGTTACAGCGACAAAGACAGATACAGACGGTTCTGTTTATACTGTTTATCAGTGTACAGACGGAACAACCTATTATACGGTAAAGACCGAAACGAAGACTACGGATTATGCGACCGAGACCTATATGACTTATTATGACGGACAAAACACAGCGACCCCGATAAATCCGGCAGATGTGAGCGGCTTAACGTTTGAATATATGAAGATGGTAAGCGCGCCGCTTACGGGCTCCTCCGATCCGGTCTACACGGCATATTATGACAGAACAGACAAAAACAGCCCGTGCCTTGTCCGTTCTGCAATTACCTCAAATGCAGCGTCGCTCCTGATTCCGGGTTCGGAAAACTGTATTGCAGGCCAGACGATTTTCGGCGGCAGCTATTATACGCATTACCTGTTTACAAGGAGGCTTGAAGTAACTTATAAACAGGACGGCACGAACTATGATTATTCCGTCATTGCCCCGAGTACAAGCAATTCATTTAACTTTAATATAGTCGGAGACGACGGGACTACTTATACGGCTTCAGTTGAAAACTATACGCCTTATGCGGCAGATGCAGATTATTATACCTGCGCCGCATCGGGCAGCACACAGTTTGTGACGTCGGATGCAACTAATGTAAAGGTCAGCTGAATTTCGGGATTCAACCTGAATATGCAAATAACCAGTCTTCAGCAGGATGTCTGAATCTTTAAGGATACTGAAAAGAGAATTGAGGAAAACGTAAGATGAAGAAGCCGGGGAGGATACTGTATTGGTTTTATAAAAACAGATACAGTTGTTTGATAGCTGCAAAGAAAAAAGGAGAGGCCATGATCGCCGTACTGTGCATCATGGCTGTTATCCTTGCCCTCTGCCTGTCCCTCCTCCTCGGTTCTTACCAGATGTTTGCATCGGTAAATGACAGCACACAGGACGAAAAATATTACCAGCAGGCACTTTCGTTCAGCGAGGCACTGCAGAAAAAAATACTTGATAAGACTACCTATGACAGCGGGAAAAGTACAGCCGAAAATTTTATTATTGGTTTCATGAGCGATAATACGAATTATAAAGTAACACAAGGCGTCCCGATCATGCTGACTTTTAATGCCACCTCAAGTGACAGTAATTACGGCAATGTGAGATTGATGCTGACAAAAGAGGATATCGGTCTTTCGACCGCAGATACGCAAAGCAATAATGGCTGGACAGAATCAATAGAGTATTATCTGGTGGTCAATGTCCAGATTCTTGATAGTAGCGGAAAAGAACGGGCAGATGTATCGACAAAATATGATTTTACTTATAGTAATAGCTCTTATACATATACTTGTAATGATCAAGACGTTACAGTCAGTTCGGTTAAAGACAATGATAATTTACTTTCAATCAACGGGATTGAAGTCAAGATTTCTACATTAAAGAAAAACTTCGGAAAATATACAGAGGCTGACGGGACGGTAATTCAGATAACCAGGTCGCCGGGTCTAAAACAGGTATATAAGTTTACAAGTATGGGTACTATTTAAGAGTCCTGCTTAAGGTTACTGTTTTATAATCCGGATTTTCCGAGAGAATTCCAGACCGACGTCATCCGGAGTTCTCAAGTTCCGAAGTGATTTATACAGAAGAGATTTTGCTGAGTACAAATGCAGATGATTAGTCGGGTTTATATGAAAGAGGAACTGAGAAAATGGACTTTAAAGACACAGGAAGAAAATTAAAAAATGGTAAAAAAGGCGCAGGGATGGTCGAAGTCCTGGTTTCATTTGTTATTCTGCTTCTTTGCCTTGCAATGATTACTACCTGTATGGGGCTTGCGACGGGACTCATATTTAAAGCCAAGAGAATGGATCAGAATAATGCCGCTCTGGAACAGGGAATTGCTGAAAAGGAATCGGTAGTTGCCGGTACTGACAGCAGCATATACGACGGTCTGACCAGTTCCGGGAGCATTAACTACAACTTTGAAAATGTTTTTTCGTTTTCGGTTAATAAAGCTCAGATGCCGGTTACAGTAACGGATAGCTCAGGAAATGCCAGCACAACCAATATTAATGTTTTTTCCGGAAGCTGAGGAAGGAAAATGGAGCAGTGATGCGAAAACCCGTGATGAAAAAAATAAAAAGCAAAAAAGGCTATACTCTGGTAGAGCTTGTAGTTTGCTTTGCCCTTTTGGGCATTTTTTTCGTAGCTGCAGGAACGGCGCTTACAAGCTCGACTAAGATTTATTTTGACACCAGGAAAACAGAGGCGAGTTTTACGGTTGCTGACGGCGTGCTGTCTGAAATCCAGGATGATCTGCGGACAATGCAGGGAACTACGGACAATACAGATGGTTATATTAAGCTAAGGTATACCGATGAAAGCGGGAAGAGGGCAACCAGAAGCCTGAACGGGAATGCTGAGATATCAGGTGACGGTATTGAATTTGTCGCCTCAAGCGATGATGAAAGTGCCTATGCTGAACAGATTGATTCCTTAGGTTTTACAGGGTATCTAATTAAAAACCATATAGTAACAAATCCAAATGCATGCGCACTTCCCGTACATTATCTTACGGTTCGTTATTATGCAAAGGACTCTAAGGAAACAGACACTGCTTCATCTTTTTACGGAAAGTATGTTGATGTGGTTGCATCCGGATCTGCTATCGAAAAAGATAAAACTGCTGTTCAGGGTGAGACACTTGTTTCAGCACTAAACAACGGAGGTATTGAAGCAATTGTTGCCCGTGACGCAGAACAGCGGCTGGACAAGAACTTTTATCAGGGATTTAATGTTTCAGTGAGGTTTTCTGTTGATCCGGTTACAAAAACGGATAGCAGCGGAAAGACCGTTTATTATATTCCTTATGTAAAAGCAGAGGTTACAGTTAAATACGGTACTTCTGATCGATATACGAAAACGAAATATATTGCGATGCAGAATCCGGTTATCTATAATCAGGATAAAACAATGTATTCTGATGTTGCAGGGACATCTGCGGGATCAACATCTGCAGAATCGACAAACACGAACTCTACAGATACATCTTCAACAAGTTCGACGTCGTCGAATTCTACTGATTCTGTATCTGGAATAACATACACCTATTATGAGGATACAAAGATAAAAGTATCTTCTGGTGATTTAAGAACAACATTAATTGATTCATCGACTATTGATGCAAGCGGAAACAAAACAGACAATTTTACATTAGGAACTGTTTTTTCTGGTTCAGATGGCAAAATTTATGCCATAACAAAAGATACATATCCTGATTGGAATGTACAAAATAATGATTTGCCTACTTTAAATGGCTATTGGTTAATTACACAACTGACAGGTAATATTTATAAAGACTCTGTAATTAATGATATCAAAAGTATCAATGGAATTTCTTATGTAAATCACATGCTTAACAGAGGGGATATTTTTAGTGAGAACGGCATTTATTATGTGTTTTTTTCCGGGAGTTCTGCTTGGGCACAACTTCCATCGGCAGCTCCCACTGAGTGGATAAAACTGACTCAGGATGAAATTTAAAATTTTTTTCGGATTCTTATTGTTTCGCCTTTTTCCGATTTTTATTCTGGTATAGTTTTTTAATTCGCCAGTACCGTATTTTATGAATTTATGGTATTATAAAGGTAATCTTATTTTGTACGGACTGAACGATGGATAAACAGTGCAGTTTTTTTAAACGAAACATCGTTTCTCTCATATTTTTCTGCATTTTCGGTTTCCTCCTCAACGCGGCCGGTTCTTTTGCCGCGTCTTTTTTTGTACTTCCGGTGTATCTGGATACGGCCGGAACGGTTCTTGTGGCCTCGCTGTGCGGGCCGATTCCTGCGATGCTGGTCGGATATGCCAGCAATGTGGCGATGTCTTTTATCGCTCCGTCGAATATGTATTACGCGGTCGTAAATGTCCTGATTGCGTTAACGGCGGCAATTTTTGCTGAAAAAGGGTTTTTCAGAAAGGCGTGGAAGGCGGCCGCGGCATCGGCCCTGATCGGCCTTGTGGCGGCAGTTCCGTCTTATATCATCGGGGCGGCTTTTCAGTCGACATTTTATGATGCGGACAGCCAGCTGGCAAAATATTTTGAAACCGGTTTTTCTATGGCGGGCATACCTTCCGGGATTCTTGCAAAGACTGTGACGGATATATGCGATAAGTTCATTTGCGGCATGATTGCCTTTATTATTCTCAGGCTGCTTCCCATGTCATTTAAAAGACGTTTTACTTACGGCCAGATTTACGAAAAGGGGCAGGAGAAGGCAACGGTTATCATGCATCATGTCCTGAGCCGTGAGGAGATGAAAGCCAAAAGGAATGAAGTCAGCCATTCCCTGTATAATCGCGTGGCGCTGATACTTACAGCATTCAGTGTTCTTTTGTGCGTTCTTACAGTTTCCCTCAGCGTCATTCTTCATATCGGCACGATGGATAAACGCTACACGGAGATCGGGAAAAATGCCGCGAGCTTTGTCGCTGATGTCGTGAAGGGAGAGGAAATTGACGGGTTCCTCAACGGCGGAAGCAATACCCAGGAATATAAAGATATTGCCCGGACACTTCATGAAATTAAATCGAATATCAGCGCCATTGAATTCCTTTACATTTACAAGGTGGAAGAAGACGGCTGCCATGTCGTGTTCGATGTGGATACGGATGAAATGAAAGCGGATTCTGTCGGGACGGTTCTGCCATTTGACGCGACCCTTCCGGCAGGAGATAAAGAAATTCTGCTGGCAGGAGGGGAAGTCCGTCCGTTTACGTCGCAGGATCAGTATGGCTGGCTTCTGACGGTCTACGTGCCGGTCAGGGATGCAAATGGCGTGACGCAGGCCTATACGGGCGTGGATATCAGCATGGAAGACGTCATGCAGGAGAGATATACATTTATCATAAAGATATTATCGCTTTTTTCAGGCGTGGCAATTATCATTATCAACATCATACTATGGCTCGCACGGGAATATATTACGATGCCGGTGAACCGGATGACCGTTGCCATGCAGGATTACGCGCACCGGAACAGCCGCGAGAGGGAGAACGGATCTGCGGAGCTGCGCGCCATTGAAATCCATACCGGCGACGAAAT